>CALBTS010000690.1 GCA_937968035.1 uncultured Methanomethylovorans sp. | reverse complement strand
TCGTATTCGGTGACTGGAGTTCAGACGTGTGCTCTTCCGATCTAATATCATCAAGCTGTTTTTTGTAACTAGCCTGAGAATCCTTTACTACTCCTTTGAAAAACCACCTGTACAGATAATCCAACAGTTTATTGCAGGTGTTTACCTGGTGACCATTCTTCTCGTCAGCGTCTTGGAGCAGTTCAATAAGCCCGTTGATATCTCTTAGCGACATATAATTAAACAATTGAGTATGTTCAGCATCAGGTAATAGTAACACCCCGGCTTTCTGGTATATAAGCCTAACAATCCTATTGGTATAACCAAATCTCTCTCGATATGCGCTAACATCATCCTTGTTACTTCTGTCCGAGAAGTTCTGGAATTCTTCGTCATCAATATCTTTAATAAACAAAAGGGTATCCCTTCCAGAATTGAGAAATGTCGGCATCGGGATTCTATGTGCCTCGGGAATTACCTTTTGCAGATAGTTCTGACTCATAGTCTCTGCTCTACTAAATGCTTCTTTATCTAATTCCTTTGTTATCTTTAGTTCAGCATACATAGTCTTGGCAATAAAGCTATGCAGATCCTCAATATTTGCCCCGATAAGCACAATAACATTTGGTATCATCAAGTACTTACGGATAAACTCCAACGTTTTATAGGCATTGGCATATTCTTGATCAAAATCATCCAGGGCTATTAACAGCCTGTGAGCTACTGCTTTACCATTACTCTCGTCCTGGTTCTTGTGCAAGAAGCTTAAGGTTAAGGCTATCAAATCGTTTAACAGATACTTTAGTTTGGTTGTGGAGCTAAGGATATCCAAGGTCTCAATATAATCCCCATCCATCCGTTTGCCATTATCTCGCCTAATGGTTCCAAGGTACTTATATATGTCTTCGAACTCTTTCAATATCTTGCGTTTAGCCTCAGTATCCGTCTTCTCATTCTTCAGCAGTTTTTCTTTGAACATCCTAAACAACCAGGATATTACCACTTCCATGATGTCCGAATCATTAAACAAAGTGGGGTCTAAAATCCCCAAGCATGTGATTATAGTACCACATATGCTAGACCCTTTACTGCTGAACCCTGCTTCTTTACAGAAATCTGCATCTACCTCTTTACCCCGTAAATAATTTACTACATTATTCAAGGTCGAAGACTTTCCTGAACCTCTACCTCCGGTGATGGCAATTATATTGTTGTCCCACTCGTTCCGCTTTGAAAAAAGCATTTCTCCAGATTCCCTGGGGTAGGTTCCATCGTCTGAATTTTGATTAGCCTGTTGATTTGTATTCTTAGCTGTCTGCTGATAAGACCTCTGCTGGAGTACAAGCACCTGTGTTATATTGAAAAACACACTTTTATATGCTTCACCTGCCCACGAACCTAGCATATTATCAAGATTATTTTCCTGGTAGATGGTGTTGAAGTATTTCTTCTGGATATGGATGTAGTTTTTGCCACTAACTTGAGTAGTTGTAGGTTTATTATCCCTCATGATATCTCCTATAAAACATAATATACTTTCCCCTGTGTTGCCATACTTCCTTATCTATAAACGAATATTCAAGAATTAGATACTGGAGCGCTAAGTATCTAACATGATTTCATGACTCATAAGAATTTGTCAAGAGATATTTCACATTTCGTATATCGTATCAGCATCTTTAACAAGATCAGCACTTAATAAGGCAAAGCCTAAGTATAAATACCCTCATTGCCAGAGGTAGCATTTCATTAAAAAGAACTAAATACCAGCCTGCTCTGGTATTACTGAGTGCTTTTTGCTAGTAGTTATCCTGTTTGTGGTCTTTGTCACTTTGTCAGTGACTCTCCACATAGTAACCTACCCCTAGTCTCCCTATCATTCATCTCAGTATCAAGGAAGCACTGTGTTACAATTATGCCGAGATCACGCCGCGATTCTGCCAC
>CALBTS010000689.1 GCA_937968035.1 uncultured Methanomethylovorans sp. | reverse complement strand
TTATTTAAATAATAGATATTAAGAGCGTTAGGATAGATCAAAAATTTTAATACATTCATCAAAATGTCATCAATTTGACCAAATACCATCCTCTGATTGTTAACAACGGTAACTGAGGCATTAACAAGTCGGAAAGTGTTGGTGGATAGGTTGGAAAATATCATTATTTGGGATTCGTAGAAGTAACAATTCTTGCCGGCAGACGTTTCTTTGTTTAAATTCACATCTCGAAATTATGCATAGCCTTGTCCGATCAGGCTCCTTTTGAAAATATTTGGCTGAGAAAAAATCTGGATTGTTATTGCAATTCTGCTCACTTATAGCCGTTTACAAAAGAATGCGGATGGGACTGACGGGGCGGAAGCATGCCCCGGTGTGAACGTAAATGGCTGAATGATTAGGCTTTAAATTGATTTTACACCTTTAGTGAACACTTTAGATAATTATATGCCGATATATCCGAAAATAATACTTGCGGCAAGGAAAAAAGCTCTCAATTTCTTCAACAGGCATTCTGTCCCCAGGTGGATGGTCTTTGCAATGGATATTGCAGTTGTATTTTTGACTTTTTTTATTGCATATATCCTTAGGTTCAATTTTAGTCTTCCGGAGGACAGGGAACATTTAGTTATTTATCAGGCAATCCTTGCAACATCAGTTTATGCCGGCTTCTGCCTTGTTTTCAGATCATATTCGGGTCTCATACGCCACACCACACTTACAGACGTAACCCTTGTATTTGTTGTAACAACCTGCTCTGCAATAACTCTTGTTTTTCTGTCAGCCCTAAGTAACTGGTTTGGCTGGGGTGCTGTGCTGACTGTTCCACAGTCAATTCTTCTTATCCATTATGTTGCAGTTTCACTGGTTCTCTTCTCCGGAAGAATAATGGTAAAAATTATATTCCGGTTTGCCACAGGTACGGTAATAAGTAAAAGGAGGGTCTTAATCTATGGTGCCGGTGAGCTTGGATTCGTTGTAAAGAGAGTTGTACTGAGCGATGCCCGTTACGGATTCCATGTAGCAGGGTTTATAGATGACGATAAAGGTAAACAGGGCAAGAAAATCAACGGAATCAACGTCTATGGCGCCTCGGTCTTATCGCCGGAATTTATCAGCAAACACAGGATTGAAAGTCTTATTATTGCTATTAAATCATTATCAGTCGACAAGAAAAGCAATATCATAAGATCAGCTGTAAATCTTGGCCTCGAGGTACTTGACACGCCTGAAGTGGATAAATGGCTCACAGGTC
>CALBTS010000688.1 GCA_937968035.1 uncultured Methanomethylovorans sp. | reverse complement strand
GAAATAGACCCCATCTGAGGAAGCTTCCGGGTATCCCGACCATCACCTCCTGCAGCTCCTGGCTCTGAATCTCTTGTTTGTTTATTTCAGCCATTCTGCACTAATTTTCCAGCTTGACTCGGTGTCATCTTCCGTTAGGCCCCTACATGAACTTTTCCGATTCTATAACTGCCTTTCGGAGATTTCTTTAGCTTCCCAGTTCCAACTGTTCTTTTACCAGATTGTAATATGCACCTTTCGTTTCAACAAGCTCTCTATGTGTACCTTCCTCAACAAGCCTCCCTTTTTCAAGTACAACAATCTTATCGGCGTTCTTAACCGTGCTTAATCGGTGAGCTACAACAACAACTGTTCTTCCTTTAAAGAAAGCAGACAGGTTTTCCATAATGGCCTTCTCATTCCGCGCATCGAGAGAGTTAGTTGCTTCATCCAGAAAGATAAAGTCGGGTTCTTTATATACTGCCCTGGCTATCAGAATTCTCTGTTTCTGTCCTGTGCTCAGACCATGACCATCATTCCCGATCCTGGTATTATACCCAAGCGGTAAATTCTCAACAAACTCCTTTATGCTTGCTGTTTCAGTTGCTCTGTCAATTTTTTGTTTATCGGGCATTTCATCTGTCAGGCCAATGTTCCCGGCAATTGTATCAGAAAAGATGAAGCCCTCTTGCATCACTACACCACAACAACGACGCCATTCTCTCTGGCTAAACCGGCTCAAAGCAGTTCCACCGATTAAAACATCTCCCTTTACCGGGTTGTAGAAGCCTAAAAGTAGTTTGATAAGGGTTGTTTTTCCACTCCCGCTTACGCCCACAATGGCGGTTATTTTTTTGGCAGGGATAATGAATGAGATATTATCGAGAACCTTTTCTGAATCCGGGCCTTCATATTGGAAGCAAAGTTTTCTGATTTCTATATCCTTATCTGCAGGGATGTCATTTATCTTAGCATCGTCCGGTTTCTCCTCATCATCTCTGTTATGGATTTCACCCAGTCGTTCCAGGCTGATCCGTGCATCCTGCGCAGCCTGGGTAAACCCTATAAACTGTTGTATGGGAGCATTTAACTGTCCTATGATGTATTGTACAGCCATCATCATACCCAGAGTCATCTCACCTTTAATCACAGCATGTGCCGACAGAAATGAAATCAGGATGTCTTTTGCCTGGTTAATAAATACAGCTCCAAGTTGCTGATTCTGGTTGAGCATCATGCTCTTCAGGCTTACTTTAAAAAGCTTAATCTGAATTCTTTCCCATGCCCACCGCTTTTGTTTCTCGCAACCATTGAGCTTTATCTCCTGCATGCCAGTCACAAGTTGAACAATATTGCTCTGGTTGGCGGCGCTTTGCTGAAATCGTTTATAGTCAAGTTCCCTGCGTCGTTTTAAAAAAATCAGGACCCAACCCACGTAGAAGAGACTTCCAGTTAAGAATACAGCTAAAATACCCAGGTTATAGGAAGCCATTATGACAGTGTACATAACAAGGGTAATAACGGCAAAGATGATACTTATCAATGAATCTGTAAGAAATGATCTTATGCGGTTGTGATCGCCTATGCGTTGCATGATGTCACCTATGAGCTTCACGTCGAAAAATGCAATTGGGAGCTTCATAAGTTTTATCAGAAAGTCGGATATAAGAGAAATGCTCACCCTGCTTGTCACGTGCAGGTTTATCCAGTTTCTAAGCAATCCGTTAGCTGTCTGACTGAGGGTTAGTATCAGCTGAGCAATAAGGATCATTACGACAAAGGCTATATTGCTGTTGCCAATACCAGTATCCACAAGTGATTGGGTAAGGAAAGGAAAGATCAGGCTTATGATACTTGAAGTTATTAAACCAAGAATAAGCTGAAAAATATATCTTCTATATGGTTTCAAATAATTCAGAAGGTATAAGAA
>CALBTS010000687.1 GCA_937968035.1 uncultured Methanomethylovorans sp. | reverse complement strand
TTTTCCATCTGTATGTTTATCTTTTTGAATCTTCAATTATTAAATCTATTGTCTCGTCGGTCTTAAGTGCCTGTGCAAAGGAGTTGATCTCTGTCTGTTTTTTATTAAGGACGCATTGGATAAAATGGTCAATCTGAGCACTGTATTCCTCACCTCTCAGGTAGAAATCGACCGGGATTGCGAGATCAGTAATATACTTGATAGTCCAGCCTTTCTCCAGATTTTCTCTGGCACTTGCCTCCTTGAGATAAATCTTCAACTCAGTAGCATCACAGATGATTTTCCCCTTCTTTCCCATGACCATAAGTGATGTCGACATTTTTCTATATGTCTCGTCACTCCAGTTCACTGAAAGTACGCCGTTTACCCCGCTATCCAGCGTCAGGATTGAATAAACGGCATCTTCAACCTTCTTTGAATAGATCTTTTTGAGTTGAGATCCGCTGGCCATGACCGGGTGACCGATTATTTCCTGAATCAGATTTATGACATGAGAGGCATAGTCAAACAAACATCCTCCGCCCTCCTTTGGGTCAGAGCGCCAGGTCTCTCCCTTTTCACGAACCACAACAGGACCATAAGCTTCACCGGTAAAGTGGACAAGCTCTCCCAGCACTCCTGACTTCAGTAATCTTTTCAGCTCCCTGAATGTGCCTATAAAGTGGTTATGGAATCCCACCTGGTTGACCACGCCTTTTTCCGCAGCCTTTCTGACCAGTTCCCGTCCCTCAATTAATGTCAGACTGAACGGTTTTTCACAGAAAGTGTGAATACCGCGGTCCAGAGCATAACTGACCATTTCATAATGATACTTAGTAGGTGAAGCCACTATCAGTAGATCGGGCTTCTCAGTATCGATCATCTTTTTATAATCATCATATACCCTGATCGTGCTGAATTTCTTGAAGGCTTCCAGCACAATTGACGATGTATCACATACACCTACCAGTTCTACGTCCGGATGTGGATTTACTATGGCAGCATGGGACAAACCCATTTTGCCAAGGCCTATTATTCCTGCGTGCAACATATCTGTTTGTTAAGTTGTTTGAATTATTTGCTTTCCTCAATGTCTGATTTAACCTGTATAGTCCCCATTAAATGACACATGAGCAACATGTGAATCATTATAGTTAGAAACGGTTATCCGAGGCGAAAAAGTACACAAGAGACAAAAGAGAGATTGATCCTCCTTCCGGAATGTCATAGCAGCCCCCATAATCTGCTGTATGTCATACAGAAACGCGGAGTGTTACAGATGTAAAATTAAAGGATGCTTTAATTCCTAAATAAGTCTGTTCAGCTTTGTATTTGGAAGGCCAAACGCATGAACATCCCTGATAATTTGTCATTATTCGCGTTTGGAATTTAGCAGAAGCTCCTTCTCAAATATAACCTCGTACAGATAAAGGAAGAAAATATAATATACCATGATTTCAGAGAACTCTCCTATATTAACCCCGAAACCACCATCTTCCAGGATGTTGAAATCTACAAGTAATCGTGGTACTGCGTATGAAAAGATGGTAATTATTGCAGTAACCACAAACCATTTATTCGGGATCAGATATTTGAAAACCGGATTTTTAAATTTATGTACATACAGTGGCGTAATTATGAACAAAACCAGCATCAAAGGATATATTGATCGTTTGAATAGCTTGGCATTATTTCCCAGATTATGCACGTTAGCTTTGCCTGTCATGTCTACGAAAAAAGTATCAGAACGCCCTTTAAAATATCTCAGGAAGTGAAGGCCGTAATCAATCTCTTCCAGAAGAACAAAAAGGGCAAAGACTGACAGAAAGGAAAATATTACTTTCTCAATCCTGTTTTTCTTTCTGAATATAGCCATTACGCAGACTATCAGAATCATAATCAGGAGTAATATCTGCAAATTTTCTACAATGCCAAGTTCCCAGTTGACTGAAGGGCATACGAGTTCCTGTGCCCATTTCACTCCGGAAAAGTACATTACTAAAAG
>CALBTS010000686.1 GCA_937968035.1 uncultured Methanomethylovorans sp. | reverse complement strand
TTTGATCCCCGGCAGAGCGGATATGAACTATTGAACCTGTACAGCGAGGCTATTGGTAAGATGGATGTTAATCCGGGGGTACCAAAGCTATTCAGGGATATATTCAAAAACGCCTACCTCCCTTACCGTGACCCGGAGACGCTGAAGAGTTTCCTGAAGATCATAAACGAGTTTGACTATTCCCATTCCGAGAAACTCGGCGATGCCTTTGAATACCTTTTATCGGTGCTGGGTAGTCAGGGTGACGCTGGTCAGTTCAGAACGCCAAGGCATATAATTGACTTCATGGTGGAGATTGTTGACCCCAAGAAGGACGAGACAATCCTTGACCCAGCCTGTGGTACTGCGGGCTTCCTGATATCCTCATACAAGCATATCATAAGGCAGAACTCGTCAAACTATAACCTGGATGAGCAAAATGGCGTTTCCTCCAGCGGTGACCAATCTGTAGCTGACCGGATCATTTCTACGAACGGGTATGCTGGAGACAAGCTGACCGCTGATGACAGAAAGATGCTTGCCAAAAACATCCATGGCTACGACATATCTCCTGATATGGTCAGACTCTCGTTGGTGAATATGTACCTGCATGGGATAAAGGACCCGAAGATTTTTGAATATGATACCCTTACCAGCGAGGAAAATTGGCATCATTTCAGTGATGTAATACTTGCTAACCCTCCCTTCATGTCTCCGAAGGGCGGTATCAGACCACATAAGCGGTTCTCTGTCCAGAGCAACCGTAGCGAGGTACTGTTTGTAGATTACATTGCAGAGCACCTCACATCCAACGGCAGAGCAGCTGTCATCGTTCCTGAAGGAATAATATTTCAAAGTGGCACCGCTTATAAGCAGCTACGGAAGATGCTGGTTGATGATTGCCTGGTGGGAGTTATTTCCTTACCAGCCGGTGTCTTTCAACCCTATTCTGGAGTTAAGACATCCATCCTGTGGCTTGATAAGGTGTTGGCGAAGAAAACAGATAAGATACTATTCATCAAGATCGAGAATGATGGGTATGATCTTGGAGCGCAACGACGAGCGATTAAGAGCAATGACTTGCCCACGGTCCAGCGACAAATCGTAGAGTTCATTCAGAAGGTTACCGCAGGTGAATCACCTGAAGAGACCTCCTGGAGGGAAGTATTAATGGTTACTAAACAGGAAATTACTACTAAGGAGGATTATAACCTAAGCGCGGAGAGGTATAAGCAGAAGGTGCAGAAGTCCAGTAAAAACGAGTGGCAAGCACTTGGGGAGATTGTTGATTTTATGACTGATGGGAATTGGATTGAAAGCAAGGACCAATCTGAGTCAGGGATAAGATTAATCCAAACTGGTAATATTGGAATTGGCGAATACAAAGATAAGGGAGAGAAGGCGAGGTTTATTTCAGAAGAGACATTTCAAAGATTGCATTGCACTGAGGTATTCCCTGACGATGTATTAATATCAAGACTCCCTGATCCTGTTGGGCGGGCATGTCAGGTGCCACTGTTACGACCAAAGCTTATTACTGCTGTAGACTGCACTATTGTGAGATTTAATCAAACCAAGTTTAATCCCAAATTATTTGTTTATTATACAAAGTCCGAAAGATATTACGAAGCGATTAAGCCATTTTTAACAGGTTCAAGCAGAAGTAGAATAAGTAGGAAGAATTTGGAATCAATCAAGATCCCAGTCCCACCAATTACTGATCAAGAGGAGATTGTAGCCGAGATTGAAAGCTACCAGAAGATCATTGATGGTGCAAGGCAGGTGGTGGAGAACTACAAGCCACGGATTGAAATTGATCCGGAGT
>CALBTS010000685.1 GCA_937968035.1 uncultured Methanomethylovorans sp. | reverse complement strand
GTGGCGCCTATCATAGGCATGTGGATATAAGTGCTTTCTAGCATTGAACCGGCCTCTTTCCCTTAGTATAGATTATTGATTAATAACCATGACGTTATGCGTCTATACCGAGGCCAGACTTAACGATGAATCACAACTAATATAATATATGAACAACTTTTATATTAGTGTGTAAATGTCAAAAAACACCTTATAAGAGGAATGGACATGAAAAAACTTTCAGTGATAGGCGCAGGTAATGTGGGTGCATCCACTGTGCAGAGGCTGGCAGAGAGCAAGTTCGGCGATATTGTTATGCTGGATGTGGTACCCGGCCTTCCACAGGGAAAAGCACTTGATCTTATGCAGGCTGCGCCTTTGATGGGCTATGATGTGGACATAAAAGGAACCAATGATTATGCTGACATAGAGGGTTCCGATATAGTGATCATAACTGCAGGTATAGCACGCAAACCAGGTATGACAAGAGATGATCTGCTGAACATCAACGCAAAGATCACAAGAGATGTATGCGGCAATATCAGGCAGTATGCACCAAAGAGCATAGTGCTCACAGTGACCAATCCATTGGATATTATCACTTATGCTGCATACAAATATACCGGGTTTGGAAAAAAGAGGGTATTTGGTATGAGCGGGTTATTGGACTCCACCAGATTCGCCTCTTTTGTAGCTAAGGAGGTCGGATGTTCCGTAAAGGATGTGGATGCCATGGTCCTGGGTGGGCATGGAGACAATATGGTCCCTCTGCCACAGTACACGACAGTATCAGGCATACCCGTATCCGAATTCCTGCCACAGGAAACTATTGACAGGCTTGTCGCAAGGACCATTGATGCCGGAGCCGAGATAGTCAGCCTGCTTAAGGAAGGAAGTGCTTTCTATGCTCCATCGGCAGCGATAGTATCCATGGTGGATGCGATCATAAACGATTCAGGAAGAGTTGTACCAGCATCCGTTTATCTTGAAGGGGAGTACGGGTTCAGTGACGTTTGCCTGGGAGTACCCGTAAAGCTGGGAAAGAACGGTATTGAAAAGGTCATTGAAATAGACCTCACACCAGAACAGATGGCAGCGCTTTCGATCTCTGAAAAGGCTGTAAGGTCTGGTATAGAAAAACTAGATATGGGAGTATATGAAAAAGCATTTGTAGTATAGTGCTTTTACATACGAATATTCATATATAAGTACTCTTAAATAAAGGAGAGATAGCATGCGTACGGATTTGACATCGCTTTTCGGGCTTAATGTTTACACAGATGCTGGCACATATGTTGGAAAAGTGGCTGACCTTGTATTGAATGTTGAAGAAAGGAATGTTAAAGGGATAGCCATAACTGATATCAACAGGGATATATTCGATGTTCCCACAAGAGGTGCCATCATTCCCTATAGATGGGTAGTGACCACCGGGGACATTGTTATAATAAGGAGTATTGTTAGCAAGTTCAAGATAAAACAAGAAAAAGAAGAAGAGTAAAAAGCACATGAAGAAGCGAGAGATCTACAGTGATCTGCGCTGTGCACCTCCTTTTATCATCCGTGTAGATGGCAGGGCTTTTAGGAATTCACTGTTGCGAATGGGTTTTCAAAAGCCCTTTGATAGCAGGTTTGCGGTCTCTATGGGTAATGCTGTAGAGATGCTGTTTAAGAAAAGCGGCCTGTCACCTGTTTTAGGCTATACTTTTTCCGATGAGATCAACTTGTTGTTCAAAGATGCACCATTTGACGGAAGGGTGGAAAAACTGAATTCCATTGTTCCCAGTTTTTTGAGCAGTGC
>CALBTS010000684.1 GCA_937968035.1 uncultured Methanomethylovorans sp. | reverse complement strand
CAACAAGAAAGTACTGGAAGCAGGAGCACAGTGGGTAAGAGATAATCTGTAAGGACAGAGATAAGATCCCAGGCTCCTTGCTTCTTTTTTCTTTTCCGATTGATATAGAAATATTATGTACTTCCCTGAAATTTCAAAGAATTTCCTGAATATTATGTTCCGTCTTTTGATGAGTGATCAAGAGTGCATACTATCTGGGCAGTACCAAATATGCTTGTCAGTGGTACAACAAATCCAATACCACATCCTGGTTCATTGATACCTATTGAATCCTTTATCGCTGCTACTATCGGATCTACCATCTCTGCTTCTGCTATTGTCAGAACGATCTCTTTTTCAGGTTCTATCATTAAACCAAGCAGGCTTTTGTTCTCATGTACACCGGTACCACGACCGTATATAATAGTACCGCCTTTTGCACCTGCTTTTCTGGAGGCGTTTACAACTTTGTCGCCCCAGCCCTTTTTTACAATCGTTACTACCAATGAAAACGAATTTCCTTGTGACATTACCTCATCTCCTCTTATATTTCACATATACACCAAGCAGCATAATAAATATGATAGGTGCTAAGGCTACCAATGCAATAAGCCCGAAACCATCCACCACGGCATCTCTTTCACTGTGTGAAGAAGCCACACCCACAAGCATTGACATAAGGAATGATACAGCCATAGGGCCGGTGGCAACTCCTCCTGCATCAAAAGCAATACCAATAAAGTCTTTATCACATAACCATAGTAACACCAAAGCTAACAGATATCCTGGAACAATGATGTACAGAAAGGGTATTCCATAAACTATTTTTGCCATCCCGATAGCAACAAATACAGCAACACCAAAAGATAAAGTGTAAAGCATAAGCTTTGATCGTATATATCCACTTGAAGATTTCTCGATCTGATAACAGAGTACCCGCACAGCAGGCTCGGCGAATGCTGTCAGAAAACCAAGAACAAAACCTATTGGTATCAGGATCCACATTTGTTCAATGCTGCCAAGAAATCCTCCGATCTCAAATCCGACCGGGTAAAATCCATTGTAAACTCCATAGAGGAATAATACCATTCCTACAGCTGTAATTAACATGCCTACTAAGACCTTGGTGACCTCAAAGGAGGGAAGTTTCAAATATCTCAGCTGAAAAAAAATAAAAAATATAACTATAGGACTAAGTGCCTGAAGGACCTCAATCGTGATGTCTATGATCCCTTCCATATAATCCTCCTTAATGCGATAGAATTCCTAAGATCATCAAGCTCAAAATTGGACCAAGAGAGGCAAGACCTATCAATCCAAAACTCTCCGAGAGTTCAGACTTGCCTTTAAGAACAGAAGATATTCCAACCCCAAGAGCCAAGATCACAGGTACTGTCACTGGACCCGTAGTCACACCACCAGAGTCATAGGCTATTGCAAGATAATCGGTTGGTGTTACGAAGGCCAGTAAAACTACGATCAAATAACCGACAAATAACATATGGTTCAGAGGAATACCATAGATTATTCTGAGCAGAGATGCAGCTACGAAGAAGCCTACACCCAGAGCTATAGAGAGTATCATTATATTGCGTTGTATACTACTTTCCGAAACAGATTCGATTACAGTGCTCAGCACCCTTACATCCGGTTCAGCTACCGTTGCCATAAAGGATAGCAAGAACCCTATTATAAAAATAAATAGCAGTGAGCCATGCTTTGGTAGATCAGCTCCGATGGATTCGCCAATTGGTAACATCCCCAATTTCACACCCATCAAAAAAAGACCCATGCCAAATATCACAAATACGGCTCCTTTAAGAAAGGTTATCAAAAGACCGGAATCCACGCCCATGAACAGCAGCATGATAAACAGGACTGCTATTGTTAATGGTAATGTCGCCTGTAGCACTTCCTTATACGTTTCTTTGAAATCCTGGATCATGATATCTTCCTGAAAGATGTGTTTTCATATATTATCATAATATATTAAAAGGCTATCCGAACATCAATATAATTTTTGGTTTATTCTGATTTTTCAGAAAAGTACAAATATGAAGAAAACTCTTCTTATTATGAGGATCTGAATGACTAAAAAGAGGACGTCGAATGGATCATGCAGTTCTGATGGACCTATGTATGAGTGTAACCCCTGTTCTGCATACAACGTAGAGGCAATCCTTAGTGTTGATGAAAGAGGACAGATGG
>CALBTS010000683.1 GCA_937968035.1 uncultured Methanomethylovorans sp. | reverse complement strand
TTTCTCGTACATCCTTATTTGCCATTTTTTGTACATTGTAAGTTCCCGCTTACATGTATTCTTCCGCAAAAAGACCGAAAACACCCGTAAGAACAACATTAAGCCAATCACAGTACCACTTACACCCAAACTCAAGAAGCTGATTGAAAAGGTAGGAGTAAAGGACAGTCCATTCATTTTGGGCTTGCTTAAGGAAGGGTATTCTGAGAATACCTTTGAAAACCTATCTCATAAAATGCGGTCAAAGTATAACGAGAGATTGCTTGAGATCAGCGAAAAACTGGAACTCTCCATTCCACTGAAGTTGAAGACTGCCAGGGATTGCTACGCCAGTACATTGAGACGAGCAAAAGTTCCGAAGGATGACATTGGCGATATGATGGGTCATGCTAATTCAGTAGTGACAGAACACTATTTTGATAGCCTGGATCTTGAGGAGACTTTTGAAATCAACAAACATATTCTGTGATGCAGTCGAAAAACCACGAATAGAATCGTTGGTTAGAAGACGGTCAAATCACAAAAAATTCCAAATAAATAGTAACTGGACAGCTAGGCTAGTTACCGATAGACCTTATTAAAGATTTACTCCTTATTTTAATAAAAGATGATCTGAAAGGGCAAAGAATTTCTGAAGCTCCTTTTGTGTGGGTGAGGATTTATGATTCATGAAAGATACTACCCTAGCTGTGACTGTATCTGAAGTTTTTTCCTTAACTTTCGAAGTTGTAATTATCTGATGTTCAGCATCAAATAAATTTAATTGCGAATTCCCTGTCTTCCGTTTCTTGCTCATTTGACAAATATATTAATTATTCAAACAACAATATCAAGCTTTTTGACATGTCTTGCAGCAAAAGACTCAAGTGTGTAAAGAGCTTGCAAAGTCTCAGAGTATCTTGGTTTTACCTTTTTATAGTCGACTTTAATCTTCTTCCCATTCCTATCTTTCCTTGAGTCTGGCAACATTTTGAATAATTGTTGATACCTTGATGGTGCAATCCCATCGTAAAGCAGAAATTTTACCTTATTGGATTGTGCTTCGTCTGTCGTTATTGAATCTGAATGTAACTCGGTTGCAAGGCTTTTGGGATAAGGTTGTATATAGTATACTTCGATAATTCCCGCTAAAACTATATGACGAGCACAATTATGACAAGGATAGGTAGTACAAAAGAGTTTTCCTTTGATCATTTTATCACCAGCTTTTTGACTTCCAATTATTATTGCGTGCATTTCGGCATGGATTGCTCGCGAATATTCTATTAAACCTTTTAGTTCAGATGACCTTATCGTAGCAATTGCTTCACTCTTTTTTTCTTTATCAACCAAGCCATTCATAACTAATAGCTCTATCAGTTTCTTGCTTATTCGGTCTTTATGGAAATCGTTTGAACATTTCCCGTTAAAAAAATTTGTACACCTATTATCATTTTCTCCAAGTGAGTCCTGTGATTTATGTTGATATAAGTTGCCCCCAAAACAGGGCACATCATTCCATCCGACAGAGATTAGGTTTCCATTCTGATCCGTAATCGCTGCGCCAACCTGCCTAGACAAACAGGCAGAGTTAGTTGCAGCCGAAGCCGCAAAATACATTGCTGTTTCATCATCTGTCGGTGTTATTATTTCTGTGCCAAATACGAGATGAAATACTCTGTGTAGCTTCTGCCTCGTTTGCCCTATTGACAAGGAATCGACTCTCAAAAAATAATCTGCTTGCATGAATGTATCACCCACCCCTTGACCGTGTGGAAAATCTTCATGTGTATCTTGCTCAATTAATTCAACTATTTCTATTTCCTTCATCTCCTTCTTTTTCAAGAACTCTTTTCGCATCTCATCTGGAGAGAAGATCCCAATAAAATATAAGAGGTTTCTATATACCTCCTTTAAAACATATAACTCATATGGATTCTTAATTGAATCAATTATGAAACATTTCCTTCTTGATTGGAAGTGCATGTCCGTGATACTTTTATCTCCCAGCTCGCTAGTCCTTTCAGCCCCAATTTTAGCGATTGCTAATTCAGCAAGAATACTGTTTCCGTGGAGTTTTCTCAACCTATCCCCATTGTGGATCAAGTTTTTAATTCGTAGATACTCCTCAGAAGTTGTTTTTCCTTCCAACTCAGGAGCAACATCCATTTTATCTGAGTTCTTTTCAATGAACTCACTCATCCTTATAATATCACATTCATATCCATATTCGTCTGTTAGAATCGTTTTTATAGTGTCTGAGACAGAATGAATGTCGGTTCCAATATAGCCGCATAGTGCCACTATTAATTCTTGCGTATGAGTAGATTGAACTCTCTCGATTGAGCTCATTTTTTCAACCTCATCATCGAATTTTAAATCATCAGGTTGAGGTGTTGCGACTCTTAATGCTGAACTTTTATCCATGACAGTTTATTGACAGTTTCATCCACAATTTAAGAACAATTAATTTCATTTGAACTTCAGTTTCATCCTTTTTTCCCTCCATACTGTAGTTTATTTCAACAATGTCATGGCAAGAAAGTACTTGATTATAAAAGCTCCTTGAACATTATCAGTCATGAAAGCTGTCCATTATAATCTTGCAAGAGTAGCAAAAAGAGCTATCCAAGAAATGTCTAATAAAATCCTGTATGTTTAATTATGATTAACTTTAATACCTCACAGTCAATTTCCGATTATAATAAGCACAGGTTATATGGCAGAAAGGTATTGTTTCCCGTTTGGCCAGGAGCTAAGAAAAGTCGAACAGAAAGACAGATCACCCAAAAAGGCCTTTGTACTCGGAGTTTATGCTAGTGCAGTCCATGCAAGATGGGTTGACAAAGACGGAAATCAAGTGGTGTCAGCTTTAGCTGTGTAAACAGGAAAAAGAAATACAGTGATTTCGGGAAAATGAAGTGCAGTAAATT
>CALBTS010000682.1 GCA_937968035.1 uncultured Methanomethylovorans sp. | reverse complement strand
TTAAATGGAAAAGATAGCGTTTACGCAATTCATAATCTAGCTTCTTGTCGCACAGTTTCAATGAAACTGCTATCAACACATACAACGTCCATTGAGAACTTACCTTTCTGGTAAGCGGAACCCCGAAGTGATTCCATTATCCCGTTCCATATACCTTCCTATGACTAGCTTTTTAGCCTTCTCAAAGTAGGTTCCTGGGAACCATACATAGCTGGTATATCTCCCCATCTGCAACCAGTTATCAGAACAAAGAGAATACCATTGATGACCTTACGGTCATCAGCTCTCTTTCTTCCAGTAATTGGTTGTGGTGGTAAGTGTGGCTTTATAAACTTCTATTGATCATCAGAGAGTTCTCTGAATTCCATTCTATCCCCATAATAAAAGTCAGAGTGGTAGTATTTATAGTTTTGATATTGGCTCATACGTAAGCGCAAACACCGTATCCGTCAGCCACTTGCGGAACGATTCATTGTCGCTGAACTGTTTGAAAAGTTCCGTATCATCCTTCAGCACTGCGGTCATTACACGGGCTAACGCCTTATCATGTTCTATACGTGCATTCTGTTTGTCCGAGTTTTGCTTGGCATTCTGATACGCAGTATCTGCTGCTACCTTTTGAGGTATGTCCTGTGTTATAAGCCGATGCACTCTGTCCGCATGGGTCCATGGGATGTTGCCGAACTGGTCATTGAAGGTCTTGAGGATATTGCTGAGCCTGTCAAGTTCCGGCTCAGGCTTATGTCCACCGCCAGCTGCGGGAATGGGATCGACCACACCGTCTGCATCTCCCAGCTGGACCTTGATAGTGGCTTGCTTTTCCACACGATAGCTATCCATATCAATGGCTTCCAGGATGCCCTTTGAAAGATCTTCCTCAACAGGTGCTGGTAATTTCGGCACCAGGAAATTAAGGAAGATGGAGAGCTTTTCCCAGTCGGCATTAGTGTAAGGAAGTATAGCAGCAAGGAAACCATAGGTTCTGTTGAAGGCCTTGGCCTTGCTCTTGAAATCAACCTGACCGTCCTCATCGAGCTGCTCCTTATACGTGGCAACACAGGCATCCAGAATGGGGTCCAGCTTGTCCCGGTCTGCGCCACTCAGGTAAAGCTCTACCAGCTGCTCTATCTGCTGTGGCGTATAAACCTGATAGCTGTCCATGTCCGACTTAAGATCGTGCAGCTTGTCGGGATCAGTCTCGTCACTGAGAATGGTAGTGCGATAATAATCCGAGAACGACAGCTGTATGGTATCCGTATCGTTCATGAAGTCCAGCACGAACACATCGTGCTTCTGCGGGTGGGCGCGGTTGAGGCGGGAAAGGGTCTGCACTGCCTTGATGCCTGAAAGTATCTTGTCCACGTACATGGTGTGCAGGAGGGGCTCGTCATAGCCTGTCTGGAACTTGTCGGCACAGATAAGGAATCTGTAGGGATCTTCCTGTATCTTGTCCGGGATCTGGCTGCTCGGGAAGCCGTTGAGGGTGGCTTCTGTGACATTCACACCACCGTATTCGTGTTCGCCTGAGAAGGCAACTATTGCCTGGTACGGGCTCTTGCGCCCGGTGAGGTATTCCCTGAAGGCGTGGAAATACTGGATGGCACGCTCGATACCGCTAGTAACCACCATGGCCCGTGCCTGTCCTCCGATCTTGTTAAGGGCTATTACCTGCTCATGGAAATGGTCCACCATGATCTCTGCCTTGAGCTGTATGGCATAATCGTGGCTTTCGACGTACCTGCGGAGCTTCTTCTTTGCCCTTTTAGTATCGAACTCGGGATCTCCTTCCACGGTCTTTATGAGCTTGTAGTAGCTGTTCACTGGTGTGTAGTAACTGAGCACGTCCAGGATGAAGCCTTCCTGTATGGCCTGTTTCATGGTGTAGCTGTGGAAGGGACGGTGTTTTACCTCTCCTGCGTCCTCGTAGGCCCAGCCGAAGAGCTCCAGGGTCTTGTTCTTAGGTGTGGCTGTAAAGGCGAAGTAGCTGGCATTGGGTAGTATTTTGCGTGCTTCCATGCGTTTTTGCAGGGCATCGTTCACGGTATCCTCGGGGTCGGACAGTGCCTCGTTCATGGCAGCTGCAGTGCGTCCGCCCTGGCTGGAATGGGCTTCATCGATAATGATAGCGAACTTGCGGCCACGGTGTTCTGTGCCAATCTCATCGAGAATGAAGGGGAACTTCTGGACAGTGGTGATGATGATCTTCTTACCGCTTTCAATGAACCTACGCAGGTCTCCGGAATGCTCGGCATGGCCTACGGTGGATCCCACCTGGGAGAACTGCTTAATAGTATCGCGGATCTGCTGGTCGAGGATACGGCGGTCCGTGACAACGATGATGGAATCAAAGACCTCTGAATTGTCTTTCTTAAGACCGATGAGCTGGTGAGAGAGCCATGCGATGGAATTGCTCTTGCCACTGCCTGCGGAATGCTGGATTAGGTAGCGTGTGCCTGCACCGTGGTTCTGTGCATGGGCGAGGAGCCTGCGCACCACATCGAGCTGATGATAACGGGGGAAGATCTGCACGGCTTTCTTCTTGCCGGTCTTATCGTTCTTCTGTTCCACTATCTGCGCGTAGTTCTCCAGGATATCGGTAAGCCCTTTAGGTGTGAGGATGCGTTTCCAGAGGTAATCGGTCTTCAGGCCATCGGGATTGGGAGGATTGCCGGCACCGTCATTGTAACCCTGGTTGAAGGGCAGGAACCAGGAGCCTTTGCCTTTGAGATGAGTGCAGAAGCGCACTTCGTGGTCATCCACTGCAAAATGAGCGATGCATCTGCCGAACTGGAACAATAACTCACGGGGATCGCGGTCGCGTTTATACTGCTCCACCGCATCCTCCACTGTCTGTTTTGTGAGGCTGTTCTTAAGCTCAAAGGTGGCTACGGGCAGGCCGTTGATGAAAAGAGCAAGGTCCAGAGCAAGCTGTGTCTCATCACGGCTGTAGCGCAGCTGTCTCGTGACACTGAACCTGTTCAAAGCATAGCGTTCCTCGGCTTTGGTATTACCGGGAGTAGGAGTGCCATAGAACAGATCGATGTGGTGAGGACCGTGCTTGATGCCATGGCGCAGCACATCAATGATACCGCGTTTTGTGATCTCACCCTGCAACCGGGCAAGGAACTTGTGTCTTGTGGGACTGGCATTGTCAAGATCGAGTGCCTCCACTATATCAGACTGAGTATCTTTCAAGAACGCCTTTAGATGTACTATATCCACCGCATACTGGCGGTCGTAGTCCTGCCACCTGCCAAGCTGCCAGCCGGTACCGCCATAAAGTGCACGGGCTTCGCGAGTGATATCAGGTTGTGTTAAGGTAGCACTCCCTGTCATCGTAGCCACAATGAGACTTTCAAGACCCTTTTCAGTGGTATCGGTGGTCATGATTCATAACCTCTTATCCAATATTTGCCTTACACGGACAAAACTTGGCAGATGCTGTTCCAAAGCATCAGGAGATAATTTGCCAAGTATCTCAAAGGAACGTTTACCTTTTTCATAGGAATTCGGACAGTTGCTGGTAGCATCAATGAGTTTTTTCTGGATCTCCTGCCTGGACCTTTTTTCCAGATCAGCCAGAGGTGGCAATGCTGAATCCTGCAATTTGCTTCCATAGTGTTCTGCCAGTGTTTTTCTATCCGCTACAATCCACGTTTCCATGCAAGTGGTCATAAACAGTACCTGATAATCCTCTGCATCCATTGGTTTTTCCCATCCGTCGCGTTTTTCGAGGTGTGCCCATGCTGCTTGAAGATCATGAAGCGGATCTTCGCTATCGATCAGCATCGCCACATAGTCATATGTGCTTTTAGTTGCATGTTCGGTTTTAAAATCATTGAATGTTGCATTGCGTCCCCCACATGCATGAAGCCGTGGCATGCGACCTTTAAATCCAGAGCTCTCCAAAAGTTTACGGAAACCTTCGCGACAGCGAATATGAAGTTCCTTGGAGTCACCTCCGCCTTCCAGATAAATACTCGTGGTCACCAGCGAGTCCCACCCAGCTGACCCTTGGTCCACAATTGGCCCAGTCTGTATTTTTCAAGCCAGACTGCAAGATCTTCTCGCTTCAGTCTTCTCATTTCAGTGCGACCTTGATATCTTTCACATACGACAACCACTTCCGGTCGTTCTGTCATGGCGTCTACCAGTATGTCAGAATGGGTTGTGATTATAAGCTGCGTACGCTGTGAGGCTTCTGTCAAAAGATCTGCCAACTTGGGCAAGATGTCGGGGTGCAGTCCCAATTCCGGCTCTTCTATACAAATAAGAGCTGGAGGCTGCGGATCACATAGGATTGCAAGCAGGCAAAGGTAACGCAGGGTTCCATCCGACAGCCTTGTGGCAGGGATGGTGAAATCTCCTTCCGTAAAGAAAACCTGCACAGTGCCGCCTTCCACGCTCACATCAAAGTCGCTCACTCCGTCGTAGAGATCATGTAACCCCTCAAGAATGGCTTTTTTTGCTTTAGGTGTGCGGCGAAGCCGGTTAAGGAACAGACCGAGATTTGAAAAATCCTCTTCCAGGCGGTCATTGCGCATATCTGCTTTCTGCGGTTCCCGGAAAACTGTACTTCGACCAAAAGCCCAGTCCCTATAGATACGGACGTTGTCATAGGAATCCGCTAGGTAGGAAAGTTCAGGGTAATTGTCCGGGTCCCGGCGTTGGGCTAAAATGGAAAGATCAGGATTAATGGACTCTCTTGCCAGTTTGCGCTGCATCCCCGCGGTCGTATTCACTACCGGGTGACCCTGTTGAAAACGATAATAGAAATATGGTTCTTTTTCACTGGGGTATGGTTTTTCATTCTCGATCTTCTCATCTTTCAACCAGAAACCCTGCTCATCCGCACGGAAAGCCAATACATGCCGAAGAGGTTGCTTCCCTGAACGATTACTAACGACAAAATCAATGGTAGCAGGAGCATCTTTTTTTCCTTTCCAGATCCATTCGGAAACCCCGCCACCCCGGCGCACAACAGCACGCACATCCCTTGGTGTATCCCTCATGAGCCCTATTATCTCTATCAGGTTGGATTTACCTGCACTGTTAGGACCGATGAGCACATTCAGGTTTTCCAGTTCCAGCTCTATGGTTTTAAGACCAAAAGACAGCACATTGCTTAGCGAGATCTTTTGCAACAATCGATTATCCCGGGATCCTTGTGTCATCATACATCTCCTGCGAGGGGCTCCTACTTCATCTATAATAACTCCATATTGTTCAGTCTTCCCCTATATTCTCTTCCGGCTCACCTTCAGAATCAACTTCTGTGCTCTCTTCATCCTCAAGCACCTCCGGCTCCTCCACCTCTTCCGGCAGGTTCGCTGCTGCTTCCCTCACATCCAGTTTTCCGGTCACAACATCAGTGATAAGGCGAGTACGATATTCTTTGAGTAGATTGATTTCATTTTTGATGCTATCGGACATTAAAATGAAAAATAACAGTTTATCTCTCAACCAATCTAAAATTTCACGCTGTTCATTGATTGGTGGAACTGGCAAAACAATATCTTTCATTTTATTAAGACCAAGATCCTGGTTTGTAGCTCCTTTAGTAAATAACTGCGATTGTTCATAACAACGTGGAGAATTCAGTACGAGAGCTAAAAAATCAGAATCTATCTTCGTGTGATCAAGTTTGAGAACTGCAACGTGTACCCATACCTGAAATTTAAATTGTAAATCAACTGCATGCGCAATCCCAGTAGTTCCGCCTTTTGTATACAAAACATCACCAGATTCTGGAACTACTCTTTTTGAAAACTCCTCATAATCTGCTTCAGATATATACTTAGCATCTTCAAGACTCCACTTATCAACTTTTATATTTCTCGCTGAAATAAATGGGACTCCAGAATCTACATAATCCGGTGAATGATGCGGACCATCTACGGCCCTCTTAATCACACGGCTTAACGGTAGTAATTGCCAATGAGATGGTATTTCTGAAAACCATTCATTTGTTAAGGACTTCAGCTTCACATTCGTGTCCAGCCCTCGAGTGACGGCGCGGTGGATGATGGCCTGCTTCTGCTCCTCCAGCAGCTTGATCAGCTTCTGCTTGGCATGGATATAGCGCCGGATGCGCCGGTCCATGTAATCGAGGTAGCGGACGATGGCAGATTGTTCAGACAGAGGAGGAATGGGGATACGTTGAGATGCAAAACCATCGTATCTAAAATCGGTTGACCTTTCACGAATACCCTTGGCTAGAGCCATAATCCACTGGGAACGTGCCATTTCACGAACAATGTAAGAATAGTAGTATGAGTTTGCATCTCCACAAGGTTGACATACCGAATACACTGGAGTACATTTTCCATCTGAATCCGATACACCAATTGCGCCTGCGAAGGCATCCATTGCATGAATTACCAAGTCTCCACGACGCACACCCTGATACCCAATTTCCTTCAATGATTCAGTGAAGCCACGAACACGTCTGTTTTTTCTTAAAGTTACAGTCCCATCACGGAAACATGTAACTACATCATCTTCCTCTCTGGTAGGTCTATCCATTTTCTGGAACAACCATCTGGCACGTTCAAACTGCCAATGCTCCGGCACCTGTCCCAGCCATGGCACGCCAGAATCCTTATACGCAGGATAAGGCTTCAGATCATGCATCATCGGCTGGCCTCCTGGCTGTATTCCTGGAGTTCACGCTCTATGAAGCGTTCCAGTTCTTCCTTACGGGGGAGTTCGGTCTGGTAGCGGGAAACAAAAAGCTGGTTATCCATACCTGCAAGAGCGTATTCCATAAGTGCATGGTTCTTACGGGTACAGAGCAATAGACCCACAGGAAGATTATCTCCATCCGACATCTCGTTCTTGCGGAACCAGTTAACGTAAGTGTTGAGCTGTCCCAGGTATTCATGCTTGAACTCATCCACCTTCAGTTCTATGAGTATATGGCACTTGAGAATACGGTGATAGAATACAAGGTCCACGAAAAAGAACTCATCACCTATGAGGATACGCTTCTGTCGAGCCTCGAAACAGAAACCCCTTCCAAGCTCCAGCAGGAAATCCTGCACTTTATCAAGCAAAGCATCCTCAAGCTCCGATTCACCCATGACCTCACACGGCTTAAGCCCCAGGAACTCGAACACATAAGGGTCACGTATGGCAAGTACCGGAGAAGTGGTTTCTGCATCAAGCCTTACATGTTCAGCAAGCTTATTTTTATCTTCGGACAGACCCGTACGCTCAAACAACAATGAGCTGATCTGTCTTTTCAGCTCCCGGACAGACCACTGACCCCGCAGGCACTCTATCTCATAAAAGGTACGTTTCAGAGGGTCACCGACCGTCATAAGTTCAACAAAGTGACTGTAAGAAAGTGATCGTAAGAGCTTTTCCGCAGGTATGGCGAATTCGGGGGACACTGTCCCCCTGATCTTTAAGGAACTATCGCCTGCGATCGAAAAAACAGATCCCTGCATTTGTGATGAGATCAGCTGTACAAATTGCGGGGGCAGCGTCCCCCCAATTTCCGGATAGGCCAGATAGAACTCTCTGCAACGTCCCAGCTCCCGGAAATGATACTTGATGGCTGCCGTTTCCTGAAGCTTCACGCTCAGCTTGGGCAACAGGCTCTGTCCGTAACTGGCCCGGTCAGCTCCTTTTTGTTCATATTCGTAAATATAACATCCAATGACCCAGTTTCTGAGTGTGAGATTAATGTTCACCGCCTTAGAAGCCTGTGCAGCACATTTCTCATACACCTGCCGGATAGCATCCACAAGATCACTGAAATCAAAGGTTTCCATATCATGCGTGTTCACCGTGATACACTCCTCTGGATGCAGGGAGTTATCTGGAACTGATCTCTGTTTCTTTTTGTCCGACATTATAATATCTCCCTGTATGGACTGTATCCGGGGATCAGCAACTCCCAGATTATGAGATCAAATTCTTTGGCTAAAGTACATTTGTGCAACGGGTCGTTGCACAAAATGAGCATTGATCTTAAAGCATCTGCCTTCGAGGATATCGTCATGCATTCCCCTTTCCTATGATCTCCGCCAGCAATCCATCCGTCTCCTTCTCCAGTTCCAGGATATCCGCCCGGATATCTTCCAGCGAGCGCATGGGCTGAGGCTTGTAGAAATAGCGGGTAAAGCTGATCTCATATCCTACCTTGACGCTGGACTCGTCTATCCACGCATCTG
>CALBTS010000681.1 GCA_937968035.1 uncultured Methanomethylovorans sp. | reverse complement strand
GTAAGGAACAACTTGTCATGTTGTTCGAACCCATAGATATAGCCGGTATTAAGATCCCTAACCGTTTTGTCCGATCTGCCACACACGAATGGATGGCAGAGCCCGACGGTACTCCTACCTCACGCATTGGCGACCTGTATGAGGAACTTGCCCGCAATGAAGTAGGGCTTATCATAACCGGATATGCCTATGTTAATCCGAAGGGTAAAAGTGACGATCTGCAACAGGGTATCTATGATGACAGGTTCATAGGGCCCTATAAGGAGATAGTTTCAAGGGTGCATGAACATGGTAGTAAGATAGTCCTGCAAATAGCACATGGGGGACGGCAGACCATGATCACTGCCGATAACCCTTATATGCTGGCGCCTTCTGCGGTCATTGAAACTACAAAAGGCGTGAAACCTGAGGAAATGACCGGGAAAGAAGTGCTGGAAACCATTGAGGATTTTGCGCAGGCTGCCAGGCGTGCAAAGGAAGCGGGATTCGATGGTGTCCAGTTGCATTGTGCACACGGTTTTCTGCTAAGTAATTTTTTATCTCCCTACACCAACAGGCGTAATGACAGGTGGGGTGGTTCCACTGAAAAGAGGACACAGGTGATCCTTGACATTATTTCATGTGCCAGGGAGCTGGCAGGTGAATATTATCCGATCCTGGTCAAACTGAACGTTACTGATGGTTTTAAATCTGGTGCACACAAGCATACACTTGACGCTCCCGAAAGCATAGAGATAGCAAAGATCCTTGCAGACAATGGTGTGTGTGCCATAGAGGTCAGCGGAGGCGTTGCAGAAGCCGGGGAAGAGCTTTTCAGGACAAAGATCGATTCACCAAAAAAGGAAGCATATTACCGGGAATATGCTAAAATGATAAAAGAACAAGTAGATGTGCCCGTGATCCTTGTAGGAGGGATCAGATCGAAACAGGTAATGGAGATGCTGCTTAAGGAAGAGTATGCTGATATGATCTCCCTGTGCAGGCCGTTGATAGCAGAACCTGATCTGGTGATGAAACTAAAAAAAGGAGAGACAGAGATCGCAAAATGTGTTTCTTGTAACCTGTGCTCTGATGAGACCGGGATAAAATGCAATTACAATTTCACAGAGTGAGCACACTCTTTTATGCAGGCTTCCGGGGTACCTGAGCGCAGATTGAGCAAAAGATCAATGAGAAGATCGTGGTCCATTACAACAAGATCTGCCTGACGGAGCTCTTGAGGTTCCAGGTATGTAGGGACCGCTATGCAGCAAAGGCCTGCAGCTTTTGCGGCCTGTACGCCAACAGGAGCGTTCTCTATAACAATGCATTCGTTCTTTTGCATAGCCAGCATCTCTACAGCCTTGAGGTAAGGATCAGGAGCTGGCTTGCCGTTATCAATATCGTCTCCGGTGACTACCACGCTGAAGATCTTCGGATATAAATTATTCAGAACACTGTGCACTATTGGTTTGTCAGCACCGGAAACCACCGCAAGTTCATATCTGTGTTTTAATACTTCGAGGCATTCAGGCATGCCTTCAAAGGCATTCAGTGCAGCTATAACATTGAACTCTTCAATATATTTCTCAACTATTGCTTCAAGATCTAACCTGCCGTTATCAATGCCTGCTTTTTTCAGTAGCAGACGTACAATATCGATAGTCTTTTCTCCTTCCCTTTCATAGATAACCTGCCGGTCCATGTACACACCCATCTGGTCAAAGATGTGCTGCATTGCCTCAACATGGTATGGCATGGAATCCACAAGTACTCCATCCATATCAAATATCAAAGTTTTTAACAACTTCATTCTCCTTTATCTGAGTCCGGACATATGAAGTCATCATTCAGATATGTTTCTTTCCACCCAATAGGAAGCTGCAAAAGACCCTGAAATATTATGCCAGATACTGAACAGAGCACCCGGAAGTGCAGCTGCAGCCGTGAAATGCTTTATTGCAAGGGCAACGCTTAAGCCAGAGTTCTGCATCCCCACTTCTATACCAATGGTCCTTGCCTCGATCTCACTGAGGCCCATCAGCCTGGAAAGGCCATACCCGCTTGCAAGGCCCAGCAGATTATGCACTATGACAACAATTGATATTATGATCCCTGCCGAGATAACAGTGTTTCTGTTCGTGGCCATGATGATAGCTATTATGAATACTATGGTCACCACTGAAAATGCAGGGAAGAAGTGCCGTATATTCCTGATGCGGGTACCGAAAAGCGAATTAATGAATATCCCCAGAACAACAGGCACTATAACGATCTGCAGGATGCTGATGAGCATGCCGTATGTATCCACATCGATGGTCTGGCCTATATAGACCCATGTGAGCAGAGGGGTCATAATAAAGGAGATCAATGTAGAAACTGATGTCAGTACAATAGAAAGTGCGACATCCCCCTTGGCAAGGTAACATATCACATTTGAGGCTGTACCTCCCGGACAGCACCCCAGAAGTACCACCCCTGCTGTAAGCTCAGGGGAAAGAGAAAAGGCCCTGGCAACTAAAAAACCTGCCAGAGGCATCAGAGTATACTGGAGCACCGTTCCGATGATCACCGCTTTAGGTCTTTTGAATACGAGCAGGAAATCCTCAATAGTAAGTGTCATGCCCATTCCGAACATCACCAGCCCCAGCAGAAAAGGGATGGCATCTTTGTATGGCAGGAAGGTCCCGGGATGCAAAAGTGCGATGGCTGAGAGAATGATAGCCCAGAAAGGAAATAAAGAAGTGAACTTTTGCAGCATAATATGCTTCCATTAAGCTTTGAATATATTAATGCATTCAGTTTAGTTAATGCACTAAGCTGTTAAAAACATATCCTCTGTTTGTTATCTTTGCATGATTTTATATTCCTTGGTCCGCAAATATGTGTACCATGAGGCTTGACACCTATCTTGTGGATATGGGTTATTTTAGCTCCAGAGCACGTGCAAAGGATGCCATAATCCGCGGGAATGTGAAGGTTGGAGGAAAGATTGTGACCAAACCTTCCAGGGACGTCAGCACCGATCATTCTGTCGAAGTAGTTGAAGGGCTTGATATGCCCAAGGGATATTTCAAGCTAAAACTCATTCAGGAAGCTTCCGGCATTATCTGTGAAGGGGACAGCGTCCTTGATCTGGGTTCAAGTGCAGGCGGATTTCTGCTCTATGCTTCACAGATAGCAGAAAAAGTGAAAGGTATCGA
Source organism: uncultured Methanomethylovorans sp. (assembly GCA_937968035.1). Classification (GTDB taxonomy): domain Archaea; phylum Halobacteriota; class Methanosarcinia; order Methanosarcinales; family Methanosarcinaceae; genus Methanomethylovorans. The sequence goes on along the minus strand of CALBTS010000681.1, from coordinate 16,404 downwards.
GTTCAGCACAGACTTTCATGCAGAGCTTGACAGGATAACGCATGAACATGCGAATGTAAGTGTTATGTTCGGAGATGTTTTTACTCTTCCTTTGCAGGAAATATCACCTGATAAAGTGGATGTTATACTAAGCGATATGACCCTGGAGCCTATGGATTCCCTTCTGGCGCTTAAAAGAGTGTTGCCCTTACTCAGAGAAGGTGGAAAACTGCTGCAAGTCATAAAGATACAAAAACGTGAGGCTCGCGAACCCATAATAGCAAAAATAGAGAGTTTCGGAGTTGAAGTTGTTCAGGTCATAGAGCCGCAAAAGCAGGAGATATACGTGATCGCCTGTAAGACCGGAAAACAAAATGAGGTGTGTGGTGTCCGATGAAATATAAGGTGATGGGTGACGGTGATCCTGTAAGGCTTTTCGTTGGGGGTCTGCATGGCAATGAATGGAGGGACACTGCCGACATACTTGAAGGACTTGAACCTCCGGCTGTGGGTTCTCTGGCGACCATACCGGTCGTATGCAAAGAAAAATATGTATCTACCCTGGAAGAGAGTTACTACATGACACTCGGAAAACCAATAATACAGGCTGTGGACGAGCTCAGGCCCAGTATATACATCGAGTTCCATTCATATTCAAAGCAGAACCAAAAGCTGCTGACAGGTGCCGACCGTCTCCACAAGACAGGAGTTCCTGCATATAGTCAGCTTGATAATGATGTACTCCTGGGTTCTGTTTCTCCGGTCATAAGAAGGGAATACTTCCCTGCGGAAGCACTATGTCTTTCTTTTGAGATCCAGAAAGAAAATCCAATATCCAAGGAGTATGGGTCAAAGATCGCTGGAAAAATGAAAGAATGCTTATCAAGAGACCATTTCATTGAGCAGCTCAAAAAAAGGTATCCTGCACAGACCAAAAAAGTAATAGAAGATTACAGGAATTTCTATGGTTTGTAAGTAAGCCTTACAAACCATTCCATTATAATACCCAATCGTTTATCAGTTCATCCCATGTTGTAATTGTGGATGTTGTGCGCAGGGTTGACGTCCTGCATGTCCCTTTCCTGGGCCTTGAGCATATCATCAACACGCAATATCATGGCAGACACTTCTGATGCGGACTTGATGGCCTGTGTCTTCACACGGAGAGGATCAATTACATTGTTCTGCATCATATCCTCTATCTTGCCTGAATACACGTTGATCCCGCTGTTCTTGTTCTTTCCGGATTCGGCACGCAACTGCAACAGCATGTTGATCTTGTCCAGACCTGCATTCTCTGCTATTGCCTTTGGTATCTCTTCCATGGCATCGGCAAAGGCATGGATAGCAAGTTGCTCGCGTCCCTCTATTGTAGAAGCATAAGAGCGCAATCCTTGTGCCACCTGCATTTCGGAAGCTCCTCCTCCAGGCACTATTGCCTTATCCTCCAGCACGGATTTCACCACATTAAGGGCATCATCGAATGCACGTTCAATGTTGTCAGTGAGATGTTCACTGCCTGCCTTAATGAGTATGGTAACAGAATTAGACTTCTTGAATCCGGTGATGAGTGTCTTCTCCTCATATTCGGATTCCTGCTCCACCACTTCGGCATATCCAAGGTCTTCAGCAGTGATCTCGTTCATGTTCCTTACGAGCTTGGCGCCTGTGGAAAGAGAAAGCACTGTCATATCCTCATCTTTCAGCCTTCTGCAGGTGTAGATATTATGCCTCATGAAATAATGGACAGCCCCGTCATCGATATTCTTGGAGGAAAGGACCACGTTGGCACCTGTTGCTATGATCTTATCCAGCATCTTATGGAAATTAGCCGTTTCCTGGTCCTTGAAAGCAAACATTTCGTCTATGCTGCCAAGCTGGATCTTTGACTTCGTATTGGTCTTGGCGAACTCTATAGGCATATCCAGAAGTGCGATCTTTGCATTTTCGACTCTTGCAGGAGTGTCGGGATGGAGACGATATTTATTGATGTAAATTCCCTTTATTACCTGCGTGTCTGTGATCTTGCCACCAGCCTCTTTCCTGATAACGATCTTCTCATCTATGTTATACTTGCCGTTTTCCTCTATTGCCAGTACTGCATCGACACATACGTTTGCCAGATGGTCTGAAGAAGCTTCGGGAGCTTTTCCTGTGATAGAGGTCTCTGCTATCTTCTCAAGTGTCTTTCTGTCGTCCTTGTCAACTTTTGTGGCAAAGTTCTCCAGGATCTCAATGGCTTTCTGGGCAGCAAGGTTGTATCCTTGGAAGATAACGATCGGGTGAAGGCCCTTATCTAAAAGTTCTCCCGCTTTATCCATCAGACTGCCTGCTACCACAACAGCGCTGGTGGTACCGTCACCTGCAATGTCCTCCTGTGTCTTGGCGACCTCAACGATCATCTTTGCTGTGGGATGTTCTATCTCCATTTCCTTGAGTATAGTGGCACCATCGTTAGTAAGGACAATATCACCGAGGATATTGACCAGCATTTTATCCATGCCCTTTGGTCCTAAGGTGGAACGCACCAGTTTTGCGACCGCCTTGGCGGCGTTAATGTTCATGGAAAGGGCATCTTTACCCTGTGTATGTTCTGTTGTTGGACTAATAATGTAAACTGGCTGACCTCCATATTGTCCTGCCATTTGTACTGACATGCCTTGTTGTGCCATTATTCCGAACCTCCTGAATCCAGATGATGAACTTATTTGAAGTATCTTTTTTACGTATGAATTGAACTAACTGTATATGGTTCTATAAAAACATTTCGACATGGACATATGCGCTTTTATGGTCAAAACATTTAAATCATTAATTCCATTTCTCGGTTATGCTGACCTTCATAGGATTGGGGCTTTTTGACGAGAAAGACATCTCTTTGAAAGGACTTGAAGCTATTGCCCGGGCAAACCGGGTCTATGCAGAGTTCTACACATCCAGGCTTATGGGTACTACTTTGGAGAAAATGGAAGAACTATACAATAAGAAAATAGACGTACTTTCACGAGAAGAGGTGGAGCAATGTCCCAGCTGGCTCGACCATGCCAGAAATGAGGATGTGGTATTCCTTACAGGGGGAGATACGATGGTCTCAACAACTCATGTTGACCTGCGCCTGCGTGCAATGGAAATGGGCATCAGTACAAAACTTGTGCACGGTTCTTCCATATCATCTGCTGTATGCGGACTTACAGGCCTGCAGAACTACAGGTTCGGGAAAGCCGTTACTGTTCCCCATCCATATACCAGCAGCCGGGGAAAGACCGTCATATCGGAAACCCCTTATGATACTGTTCTCCAGAATCTTGAGCATGGCCTGCATACCCTTGTTTTCCTTGATATCGATAAAGAAAAAGGTTATATGACAGTGAACCAGGCACTGGACCTTCTGCTGCAGGTGGAAGCAAAGAGAAGTGTAAAAATACTGCAGGACAGAATAGCTGTAGGTATAGCAAGAGCCGGATCCGACTCCCCGACGGTTGCAGCAGACCACATTCAAACCCTGAAAGACTTCGATCTCGGTGCACCGCTACATATACTGGTAATTCCTGCAGATACGCATTTTGTGGAAGCTGAGGCATTAGTGCAGCTGGCTCATGCGCCTATGTCAATACTGGAAGTTCACAACCAATAATGGTGTATACTATTATAGGGTACAAGTCTATATATCAAAACAACGTAGGACATATTATATTACACATTAAATATATCTTTGTTTGAATTGATATGATCAAATTAATAAGAGAGGGAAAAATGGTTCGAGATGCAGTTGGCGTGATATTCGGAGAAGCTGGTACATCCAGCTTCAGAATATTATTATCGGACAGTACCAGTGTGCATCAGGGAGAATATATAAAAGCCTGGCATGAGATCGATGGCTGGGTGCTTGCACAGGTACTATCCATTACGCGTTCCGGAGATAGTTACACTATCGAGGAAGCAAAGAACGGAAGCCGCAAAGATAAAAGCGGGGACCGGATAATAGCTGATGTGACCGTTATTGGGAAACGTGACGATTCGGGACTGCTAAGATCACCTAGCACTCCTTTCAGTCCCGGAGACCCGATCTACAAGGCGAACAATGAACTTATCTGCAGTTCCCTTGGCCTGTCCGGGAAAGAAATGTTCATAGGCATGCTGGAAGGCACGGACATACCTGTTCATCTCAATGTGAACAGTCTTGTGCAGAAACATTGCAGCATCCTTGCAAAGACAGGAAGCGGCAAGTCCTATACTGCTGGAGTGCTCCTTGAAGAGATGCTGGACCGCAAAGTTCCCCTGCTGATCATCGATCCACATAGTGAATATGCATCATTGAAAGAAGAAGGTGTCATCAGTACAGAAGTTGCAGGAAGGTTCAAGGTATCTCCAAGATCATACGCACAGCATGTTACTGTATACACTCCAGCCAACAAGAGCCTGAATCCAAAAGCTGATGAAGTTTTCAGGCTTAACGGCATGAACCTTACAGCAAAAGAACTGAGTGAGGCTTTTCCTAATAATTTCACCAGCACTCATATAGGCATTCTCTATGAGGCTATTGATAAGATCAAAGCCGAGATGGAAACATACACCCTGGACGAGATCATCTTCGAGGTCAAGAACAATGACAGCAAGGCAAAATGGAATATCATCAGCTTTCTTGAAGAAATAAGGGAAACCGGTATATTGTCCACAAATCCCACATCAATAGAGGATCTCGTTCAGCCAGGAAGGGCTTCCATCATAGATTTCAAAGGTGTGGCTCCGGATATCCAGTCTATGATCGTTGCACGTCTGTGCAGTGCATTGTTCGAGGCCCGAAAGATGAATACTATCCCTCCGGGCATGCTGGTTGTTGAAGAAGCTCATAACTATGCACCGGAAAAAGGTTTCAGCAAGACCTCAAGCTCCGATGTATTGAGGACCATTGCCTCCGAAGGCCGTAAGTTCGGTCTTGGTATGATGGTAATTTCCCAAAGACCTGCACGCGTGGACAAGAACATTCTTTCCCAATGCGGTACGCAGATCATAATGAAAGTAACCAATCCCAACGACCTGAAAGCCATTAGTAAAGGCCTTGAGGGCGTCAGCTCCTATGTAGAGGACGAACTCATGCGGCTGCCACCGGGAGTTGCCATGCTGGTGAGCACAGATATTGAAAGGCCCATCCTCGTGGATATCAGAGTGCGTAAAAGTAAACACGGCGGAGAGTCTGTTAACGTAATGAGAAGTGTTAACCTTAGTTCTGCTCAGGGTGCATCGGCCAGGAAACCTCCTGTGGAGTCTGTACCTATGCAGCCGGTAATGCAAGACCATGTCGAAAGACATAATCTTGGAGAAGAGCACATACCTGTCCAGACAGCCACAACACCTCCTCCCAAAAGAAAGCCTTCACGGGAAGTAAAAACAGAAGAAGAAGGAAGTCTTTTCAAGAAAATATTCGGTGCGAGCAAATAAGGAGGAATAGCTTGCCTGCTGATCTGAATGAAAAGGTTAAAAGATATGAGAACCTACTAAGGCAAGCGCTGGAAAAAGCAGAGTTTGCGCCTATCAGGGATTCGCATATGTATGCAGTCGCAAATGACTTTCATACAATGGCAAGATCATATTATGAGGATGGAATCCACTTTGTACACAGTGGAGACCCTGTGAACGCTCTTATATGTTTCAGTTATGGGCATGCGTGGCTGGATGCCGGAGCACGTCTTGGAGTGTTCGCGGTTGACGATGATCAACTATTCACGATATGAATCCTGAAAAGTGACAAAACTCAATTTCCCGGAGACGAGTATATGTCAAATTATAATGTTGTGCTTGAAGCTGCCTGGTTGGTCAGAGATGTGAACAGTCCGGATGATGCCATAGGAGTGGCGATCTCCGAGGCCGGTAAAAGACTGAACCCAAAACTCGATTTTGTGGAAGTGGATGTTGGCACCACCTTTTGCCCTGCCTGTGAGGAAGCCTTCAGCAGTGTATTCCTTACGGCGAACACTGCAATTGTCGGCCTTGTCCTTGAGATGAAAGTATTCGATGCCGAAAGCGAGGAGCATGCATCAAGGATAGCTAAATCCGTCATTGGAAGGGCATTAAGGGATGTCCCTCTGAAAGTGGTTGATGTTGAAGAGTTCCAGTAAAGAGGAGAGGTAATATGGACCGGACAATATCGGTTGTCGGACATGCAGCCATTGATCTGCTTTTTGATGTGGAGCACATATCCTGCCATAATGAATCTTACCCCATCATCGATTACCATGAATATTTCGGAGGCGGAGCTGCCAATATTGCGGTAGGGATTGCCACTCTTGGCGGTAAAGGTCAGCTTATATCTGCTGTAGGAGAGGACTTTGGAAGTTCCGGATATGAAGATTATCTTAAGTCATTGGGTGTAGACCTCTCTTTACTATATAGGTGCAAAGGTCAGAAAGTTACAAAGGCTTTCGTCTTTACTGACAGAGAACACAATCAGAGCACTTATTTCCACTGGGGTGCATCTGCTCTTCTGAAAGAGCTGGAACCTCCTCAGGTTGATCTTGTGCATCTTGCGACTTCTGAATGCTCCTTTAATGCAAGGATAGCAAAGAAGGCAAACTTTGTGTCCTTTGATCCGGGGCAGGATCTTATAACCTATAACCGCAAGGACCTGGAAACAATTCTGGAACACACGGATATACTTTTCACTAACCGTCATGAGATCAAGAGGGTCTGTGAGATGACCGGCCGTTCCTTCGAGGAACTCAAAGCAAGGATCGGGACCATTGTGGTGACCTATGATTCCCGGGGCAGCAGGATACATACGCAAGATGCACAATATTGCATACCCGTGGTGCCTGTGAAAGCCGTTGATCCCACCGGTGCCGGTGATGCATACAGGGCAGGGTTCCTGTTAGCCTTCACCCGGGGCTACGACATGGAAACCTGCGGCAGGATCGGTGCAACGGTCGCCTCCTTTGCAGTGGAGGTCATCGGCTGCCAGGTGAAGTTGCCTACCTGGGAAATGATGCAGGAAAGATTTGAAGCGCATTTTGGAAAATTACCCAGATAACACCGGGTGCTCAAGATCCTATGCAGGCTGCTGAACGTATCGGCCATCAGCAGCCTTTTGTATTGTTTACCATAGCAACTTTGGGAAATTTAGTTCATACTTCCATCTACCTTGAAACTCTACGTCGTTCTTCAGATCATTCTGAACATACAGATCAATATCTAAGTGAATTCTTTCAGGCATCTTTTATTAAGGATCAAGTGATCTCTTTCACGAATTGTTCTATCCTGGTCCGAATGTCATCTCTTAGAGCTCTTGTTTGTTCCATCTTCTCGCTGTCAGTGCCTGAGAACGATCCAGGGTCCGGGAAGGACCATTTTAACTGAACGAAAGGTTTTGGGAATATCGGACACTCCGTTTCATGGGTCCTGTCGCACACGGTGATCACATAATTGTATAATTTCCCTTCCCTGAAAAGGTTCCAGACCGCCTGGGTCTTCTTTGTGCTGAGATCAAAACCATCCTCTTCCATAGCAGCTATGACCAGCGGGTTCACACTGGTGGGTTCGAGCCCGGCGCTCTCTGCTTCAAATCGTTCACCACCGATCCTTTTTAAATACTCTTCTGCCATCTGGCTTCTGGCACTATTGTGCACGCATACAAAAAGCACTTTGATCTTCTTATCGCTGTGAACCATACTTTTCTGATTGCACTAAGACAATTAAACCTGATCAGTATAGAAACTATAGTCCTACTGATCCTCTATGTATCTATATATCTGAAGTTATTAAGCGAATTAGTTTATTTCTTAACTCTATGAAAAACTATAAGAACCAAGGCCTGAAGTTAATAAACTATATAGTTATTGTGCTGTTTATATATTATAGTGCCATATATAGACTAATGGTGCAAAAGTTATATGCTTCTTCTGCCTTTTACAACTTGGGCATTACAGATCAATGGAGGGATCTGCAATAGCTCCGGATAAAAAAACCGGATGTAAGAACAAATAGACACCGCCATCAACGCCAACCTCTGGGATATACCCTTTGATCGAAAGAAGTGTAGATAAAAATTTCCAATATATCAGCATTGTCAGGAATTGCCGGAACATAGTTGTAATCCCCTTTATTCCCAAGGTTCCTACTCCGTTAGTATCAATATGTTGCTGTATGGAAAAGATCCTGGGCCTGTATACTCTTCCGCTGGCCGGGAAAAAGCTCCCTACTTCTTTCGAGGAGGTATTTTTCAGCTATGTCCTTAAGGAAAATATGCACTTCCTGTACATCCTGTATGGCAGGAAGAAAAAGTTCATCCCACCCTTTCCCTGGTATCGATATTGATACTCCTTCCGGTAACATTGAAAGGTACCATCCTGTTAAGAGGAGAATTACCCGGCATTTTAGGAATAATTATATATCTGTTGATCTTGCTGCCCACATACTCTGTTCTGAACTGGATTATGCCATCTGCCATGGCTCTGATGGTCCTCTCTGCACGGTCAGTGAGAATCCCCATATCCGACAGCAGCAGAAAAGTCGTTTTGTTTTCCCTGCTCATGGTCACAAAAGAGTTCAATGTCTCTTTGATAGTGCTTGTATCTTCATCCATGAAAAGATATGAAAAAGTGTCAATTATACAGATATCTGCATCCCGGATATTCCTTAGTGCCGCATCCGGCATCATATGCACATCGGTACACATCTTTCCATCTTTCCGGCATATATCCAGCAGGGAATGCAGGTCATTAAAGCCTCCTAACACTACAAAATTGCTATTTTCATCATAGGATGCTGAAAGTGAGAGCTTGCTTCTAACCTCTTCACCGGAACGTGCAGTTGACAGATATACTATCATTCTCATGTCTTTAAGCAGTTCCTGAGCTACCATTTGCACAAAAATGCTCTTTACATCACCTATATCTTCCTCGACAAACAGTACCACATTACCAGGTATGTCACCTAATCCAAGATTTGCAAGCATTGATATTATACAAGTAAAGCATGCTACTTAAACCGTGTTATCCTATCCTGCAGGCATCATTCATCTGTACCGGCCGTTTTCTTCATGTTACAGGCAAGGAAGGCATATACTGTGTGTTCCATTAAAACTAAAGAGAGTTGTTTAACTACTTGGCATCATTATATGCCATAAAGAACTGTTTTTATTCAGTACTTTTAAGGAAATTGTTTTCTATCCAGATCTTTCAGGTCATAAATTGAACTGATATATAGATAATGCCATGTTGTGACAAAAACTTTTTATATCTGAACACCTCTTGTTATCATAATGATGATGAGATAGGTGGGCTTCATGCCTCAGTTAAGGATCTACCGGATGAAACAATGATAGCCAAAGTCGTCCAGAGAAATAACCCCAAAAGATCAACGGATTCCCTTTATTCGGCTATTACAGGCATTGACCTGCGATTCTGGAAAAGATCACATCGCTCCTTTCCCCCATACGATCCACTGATGCATGGCCCGCTTATTGAATATTCTGTTCCTGATGGATATATGGAAATTGAACGGTACTGGGTCAACGAACCCTACTCATTCATATCCATTCTCAAAAAAAAAGATGTTAACTATTTTCATGTAGTTGAGCCAGCGCTCACAACATATGAGAAAGAGTTGCTTGAGATACTCTACGATGACCTCAAGGACCTGCTTACTCTGGGGAAGATGGTAAAGAGGGAAAAGAAGCTGGAGGTTCTGACCGATCATGTGCTACAGCTTTTTAAAAGATATCATGCAGACCTTGACATCCCTTCCATGTATCGCATCATGTACTATCTCGAGCGTAACTTCATGGGAGAAGGCAGGATCAATTCCCTGCTCATGGACCCGTTCATCGAGGACATTTCCTGTGACGGGCCAAATATACCGGTTTTCCTCTATCATGCAAAGTATCGCAATATAATGACCAATATAGTTTATGAGGAACGGGAACTTAACTCCATGGTCATCAGGCTTTGCCAGAAAAGCGGTAAGCATATATCCATCGGCGAGCCACTGGTCGATGCCACACTTCCCGATGGCTCCCGCCTTCAGGCAACCCTCGGAAAAGAGATCACTACCAGAGGCAGTTCTTTTACTATAAGGAAGTTCCGCGGAGACCCGATCACCCCCATAGATCTTATCAACTACAACACATGCACTGTAGAAATGATGGCATATTTTTGGCTGGCTATGGAAAACGGGAACAGTGCATTGTTTGCAGGTGGAACGGCATCAGGCAAAACCTCCATGCTCAATGCCGTTTCCCTTTTTATTCCACCTTTATCAAAAGTTGTCTCTATAGAAGATACCAGGGAACTGATGCTGCACCATGACAACTGGATAGCAGGAGTGACCAGGGAAGCTATATCCTTTTCAGACAGAGGCGAGATCTCCATGTATGACCTGCTCAGGTCTGCACTCAGGCAAAGACCGGAATATATACTTGTAGGCGAAGTACGTGGAGAAGAAGCTCTCACTCTGTTCCAGGCCATATCCACAGGTCATGCGACATATTCCACCATCCACGCCGGTGATGTGCAGGCAGTTGTCAGCAGGCTCAACAGTGAACCCCTTAATGTACCACGTGTGATGCTTCATTCCCTGGATATTATGACCATTCAGCTGTTAACTTTCGTGGACAATGAGAAGGTCAGAAGAACAGAGAGCGTTGTTGAGCTCACAGATATGGATTCCGTAACAGGGGAATTGCTTGTGAACGAACTATATAAATGGGACCCACTGGCAGATACATTTCGTCGTTCAGGTGAATCACATGCTCTGAAAATGGTAATGCAGGCGCGTGGCTGGAATCAGGAGAAACTGGAACAAGAGATGACCAATAGGAAAATTATCCTTGAGTACATGAGCAGAAAGCAAATGCGCGATTATGTCAGCGTTTCCCTGGTCGTGCAAGCCTATTCGGCAAATCCTGCAATGGTATTGGATGCTATAAAGAGCGATACTCTCCAGGATATGATCTCCCAGAACATTTGAGACGGGGTATAGATGCACAATATTCTGCAAGCAACGTGTGACCTCTTCAGACCATTCATATCCCGGGATAATGATCGCTACATCCAGCTTCGGTTACAATTGCAGCGGGCTAGTATGAAAGTCCTTACGGACGAATACATCGTGCGCGCCTATATATATGCTCTTTTTTTCGGTATACTGGCAGCAGCCTTCATATATACAGTGTCTAAGGGAACTGTGCTGCTCGTTTTTGCTCTCTTGTTAACATCAGATCCGCTCATATACGAAATTATGCCCCCGTTCTACTGGACAATGATAGAAACAATGTTCAGTTTTGTAATCATAGGATATATCACGTTCACAACATGCCTGCTGATCCCAGGTGTCAGAGCAGGGATAAGGATCGGTGTCATTGATCAATCACTATCCCATACTGTTGCTTTTCTCTATGCGCTCAGTCATGGAGGAGCCATTACCGTATTGGATATGTTCAGATCGTTAAGTGAACAGAAAGACATATACGGAGCTGCAGCTTCCGAGTTCACCAAAATAGTGAACGACATAGAATATTTCGGAACTGATCTGTTGACAGCATTGAGCAACGCTACTCACAGGTCGCCTTCCGGAGAATTGAGGGACTTTCTGGAAGGTCTTTCTTCTGTTCTGTCGAGCGGGGGAAATATTTCTGCCTATCTTGGTTCGAAAAGTAAGTACTTCCACGACAATGCCATGAAGCAACAACGTATGTTCTTTGAAACACTGGGTGTTATGGCAGAGGTATACATTTCCACTTTTGTAGCAGGTCCTCTTTTTCTCATGACAATACTGGTGGTCCTTGGGCTTATAAATCCCAGCAGCACAAAAATACTTTACATAATAGTTTATTTGATAATTCCGGTAAGCACTGTTACATACCTGCTTCTTCTGAACTCTCTGACAGGACACGGAAGTAAAAGAACGGAGATATATAAGCTAGACAAGTATCTTAAGGAATTCGAGGATGTCCCCCTCAGAGAAGGGAATGAAGACGAAAAGAATAAAATAACACATATCAGGTATTACGAAAAGATCAATAAAGTCACTTCTCGCGTGCTTCATCCAATAAAATGGATGCAGGCAAATCCCAAACACACTTTACTGATCAGCATACCCTTAAGTATAGTTTATTTGCGCTATAACATTAACAGACATATTGATCTCATTAATCTAACGTCCATTTCGGACTTCAATATAGAAGCTCTTGCATCCGTCGATGGGCAAATATTCAGCGCCATGCTCATAGTTATAATCCCATATGTGCTCTTCTATGAACTATGGCATATGAGGATAACAAAAATAGATGAACAAATACCTGATTTTTTGAAGAACCTTGCAGGTATGAACGAATCCGGTATGCTTTTAACAGATGCTATTGGTTTTGCAACACATTTGAAGATAGGGATACTGCACACCGAAGTGAGAAGAATGCATAATGAACTGTCCTGGGGCGCCACTCTTTCTGAAGCGCTTAAGAAATTCGAATATCGCATCAGGACTGAAATGACAACTAAGATCGTATATATCATCATCAAAGCTACGGAAACCACCAGCAACATTATGAACGTGCTTACTATCGCTGCAACAGATGCTGAAGTGCAAAAGCAGTTGAAGAAAGAACGAAAATCAGAGATGTTCGTGTATGTGTTCATCATTTATGTTGCCTTTGGAGTGTTCCTGTTCATCGTATACATCCTTGCAGCATATTTCCTTCCATCCATGCCGGTTGCAAGTGCAAATGCAAATATAGGCATGCCCCTTATTCAACTAGTGGATCTTGAAGAATACAATGTGCTTCTGTTCCATGCAGCCATGATCCAGGGACTTTGCTCCGGTCTTGTTGCAGGTAAAATGGAAAGAGGAGAGGTAAGTGCCGGATTCAAATATTCTATAGTCATGATGCTTACGGCATATCTGGTATTCATGACATTCTTTTAAGGAGCCATATATGTATCCAGAAAAAAAGAACCTGATAGAAAACAATGAGGCTGTATCCGAAATAATAGGGGAAATCCTGCTGACGGGTATAGCTGTGATCGCATTTTCGGTCATAGCCGTTTTTCTGCTTTCTCCGCAAGGTTCCACGGAAAAGCCATCACTTGATGTAGATGGCTGGGTGGATAGTAATACTGATACTATATGGTTGAGGCATGTAGGAGGAGAGAGGGTTCAAGCTGATAATATAAGGATCTTTGTGGACATCAATACTAACCGCTATGAAATAAGCCCGCAGCAACTTACTTCCCTGTACACGAAACCTTCGTGGGAGCTTGGTGACGCTATCGGCCTGGAAGCTTCAGCTCTTTGGGGAAAGGACATAATGAACACTGATCAGATATATGTGGTAATGGTGCATGTGCCTTCCAGCACGATATTAAAAAGTGGCATGGTCCTTGGGAATATGATGGGACAAAGCAGCAGTGACCATATCACGCCTGTAGCACGGATATACCCGGTCTCGATCTGGAACTGTGATGAAGGTACCGGCAGCATATTGCATGATACCGGAGGAAATAATCATGGAACGATCTATGGTGCTACCTGGGGGAGTGGTATCATAAATAATTCACTGGTGTTTAACGGGAACAATAATTATGTAGCGGTCCCACATGATCCATCCCTTAACTTTACCGATGAAATGACCATTCTGTTCTGGATGAATGGCAGATCTGTGATCGGCACGAACGCGATCGTCGGAAAAGGAGGCAATGAGAAAGACGATTTTGATGTGTTCGTGAGCCAGAGGGAAGTGATCTTTGAGTGGAACGATAGTAATGTCAATTATATACAGACATCTAAAATGAGCCTGGCCAACAATTTGTGGTACATGATAGGGATCACTTTCGATAATGATGAGGTACGGTTCTATAAGAACGGTCAGTTCATTGAAAGTGCGCCAACAAATGGCGTGAAGTTAAGACCCAATACCAATGACCTATGGATAGGAAGACAGAATTCCGGTACCTCTAATTTCTATTACAGGGGCAGGCTCGATGAACTTGTCCTTTACAAAAAAGCTCTGTCGGATGAAGAGATAATGGAATATTATAATGCTACTATGCAGTCCTGAGATGGTGGAAATGATACGAAGGACAGATACCAGGAGATCAGAAGAAGCAGTATCTACAGTTGTATCCGCCATTCTCCTGCTGGCTTTGGTAATCGCTGTGATCACTTCAATAAATGTGCGATATGTTCCTCAGTGGACAGAAGACGCTGAGCAGTTGCACATGCGCAATACTATCAAAGATATGTCGCAGCTTAAGGCCGGGGTCGATCTGATGCTTACAGCCTCTGCTACTGGTAACGAGTCTTTTTCGGCAGGCATGCCTGTTACAATGGGTGGTGGCGAAGTACCATTCTTCAACTCATTTTCTTCAAGTTCCACTTTGCTGCTTAATACCCGGGCAGTTAACATGTATCTTACTACCAGAAGAGGCGAGGTGACCCAGGAAAGCGGTGACCGGATGAAGAACATGGGAAGTGTGGATTTTGTGTCCAATAATGATCATTACCCGAACCAAAGGTTCTCTTATGAATGTGGAGGATTGGCAATAGGCCAGAACGATCGTTCTGTGATGAAAATGGTCCCGCACATCAGTGTAAGAAGCACTGTGAACGATACTATCGATGTGACCCTGGATGCAGTAAAACTTGCAGGGGTACAAAGGACCATAAGCAGTAATAGTGTGGAAGAAGTGTATTTCACATATATGGGTTCTGGATCCGTTTCTGATGGAAATGCACCGGTAGATGAACTGACATTGGTTGTGGAAACTGAGAACTCAATGGCATGGCAGGATCATCTGAGCAGGCTTATGCAGGCTTCACACCTTGATGCTGGAAAATACAGCATAAACTCCAACTCTACAGCTACAGTTCTGTATATTTCAGGAGATGCCGGAGCTGATATAAGGCTGAGGGCGAATGTGCATGAATTCAATGTAAGCCTCAATGTACTTTGACCTGTCCTTTTTCATTCATTTGATAAGGCTTAAGTCTTTAGAGCACGATGTTATCCTGGGGGATATTTATGATCAAGGAAGCCATGCTTTACGATAAGCTGGACGGGAACAAGGTCCGTTGCAGGGTTTGCAGTCACCGATGTATAGTAGTTGATGGAAAAAGGGGATTTTGCCGGGTACGCGAGAACAGGAATGGTACTTTTTACACTTTGATATACAACACTGTTTCCAGTGAGGCGGTTGATCCTATCGAAAAAAAACCGTTGTTCCATTTCTATCCGGGTACACTTGCATATTCACTGGGTACTATAGGATGCAATTTCAGATGTGAACATTGCCAGAACTGGACCATATCCCAGATAGAGATAGATGAAGCCTATACTGTGGAGATCACACCTGAAGAGGCTGTACAGAGAGCACTTGCTGCAGGTGCAAGGACCATTGCATGGACATATAATGAGCCTACTATATGGTATGAGTATACGTACGACTGCGCAAAGCTTGCCAAAGAAGCGGGGCTTGCAACTGCATATATTACAAACGGATACATTACTGCAGAAGCACTTGAGCATATATCTCCATATCTGGATGCTTTCAGGGTGGACATCAAGGCTTTTACGGAGGATTTTTACAGAAAGGCTGCCAGTGCAAAACTTGGACCGGTGCTGGGATCAGCAAAACTTGCCCGTGAACTTGGAATGCATGTGGAGGTTGTTAACCTTGTGATCCCTGATCATAATGATTCTTCCGAAGAGATCCGGAACTTGATAAGGTGGGTATATGAGAACCTTGGAGCTGAAACTCCTGTGCACTTCACGCGTTTCCATCCTCAATATCACATGTCGGATATTATCGCCACCCCGATCCAAAAATTGGAAGAGGCACACCGGATAGCTACAGAGGAGGGCATGAAGTTCGTATATACAGGCAATATGCCAGGCCATGATCATGAGAACACTTACTGTCCGGCATGCAGGAAGCTGTTGATCAGGAGGAGGATGTTCTCTGTGATCGAGTACGATATAACTCCGCAGGGGACGTGCCCCCGGTGCGGGGAGCCAATTCCGGTCGTTGGTGCGACGCAGGATGAATGGGCACGCAGGTCAGAAGAGATACAGTAATCAATATGGATTACAAAGGATGATGTTTTTATATTGATCAAAATGATAGTTCCACTATAATGTATACAATACTTCCAATTAATAGATGTTTTAGTATCATCTCAAGGAGGAATAAGGCACTGCGAACACAAAGTTTAAAAACAATAAGTGCATTAAGAAGTTCCGCGCGTAGGGCGCTGATATAAGCCGCCATAACTCAGTTGGTAGAGTGTCTGGCTGTTAACCAGAATGTCACAGGTTCGAGCCCTGTTGGCGGCGTCCTAAATCTTTTTTTCGTGGCGGGCCTGTAGCTTAGTCAGGTTAGAGCGCCCGGCTCATAACCGGGCGGTCACCGGTTCAAATCCGGTCAGGCCCACTGAAGAACA
>CALBTS010000680.1 GCA_937968035.1 uncultured Methanomethylovorans sp. | reverse complement strand
TAAAAACCACAAAATGCGCCATCTTTTTTGCGTCCGACGCAACATTTGGGCGGCTTTTAATCCCAAGGTGGGAGATTTTTGAGCGGAATTTGCAAACAAAGGGTTTTTCGACAGTCTCGCTGGGCAGTTCTTTAATCAAGGGTCAAAATGAAGTTTTCGAAATTATGTGTCTTTCTAAGTCTGACAATCATATTAATGGCTTGCAACGAGCAAGGAGTAATTTCAACACCCGAAATACTTGCTACGTTGACATCATCTCCTCAGCCATCCAACACAATTCAACCAACGCTAACCCCAATTCCAATACCAACAATAACATTAACTCCAACGCCAGATACTTGCTCAAAGCAGACTATTCCAGCGGATATGCTCATGCCACTATTAACAGGTGTCAACCAAGAAAAACTTATTGCAATTTCAACAGGAACCCAAGATAATGAGCGTGAAGTGTTCATTATGGGCATGGACGGGAAGATAATAAGAGACATTACAAATCATCCAGCAGATGATATTGCCCCTGAATGGTCGCCAAATGGAAAGCGGATATCATTTTTGTCAAATAGAAATGGGAAAATTACCACATGGTGTAATGGGGCTAGCGACGATTGCATGTATCAACTGTTCAGTGTCAAGCTTGATGGAACTGGTTTGAGACAAATAACCAAAGATTGGACTTTTCAATACTCTTGGTCTCCAGACGGTAAACAGATTGTATTTTTGCGGGCAGTAAAATCTGATGCATCTCCTTATCCCAATGACCCGTTTTTATATGAGATTTACGCTATAAATTCAGATGGTACAAATATGCGCAACTTAACAAACTTTCCTGGTTTTTACGGTAAACCAGCCTGGAGTCCTGATGGCACAAAAATCGTTTTTGATTCGGGTGATATAGCAACTTATCCAAATAGTATTAATGTTATTAGCAGTGATGGCACCGAGTTCGCAATATTTTCAGATTTGCAGGCTTACGAAGTGACTTGGACTGCCGATAGTGGTTCCTTGTTGTTCGCATCCCAACCAGATAGTAATTTAGGTAATGATATTTACAAAATAAAAAATGATTTGTCTAATTTACAAAAGTTGACCTTTTCAACCGACATAAGGAAGGAACATCTGGCTGTTTCCCCAGATGGTAAATGGCTGGCATATCATTCTTTTCAATCTTGGGACAAATGTGATCAAATCAGAGTTGTTAATATTGAAACAGGGCAGGATTATTTTGTTTATGATGCCCATGATGTAGAAAAGGCAGAACTTAATCCTAACAGAGGTACAATTCCAGCGTCTTACATTGGTTTGAGTATTCAATCAATTCAATGGATGCCTAATGGCAATCAATTAATTTTCAATCAGTTTGTATACTTTGAAGGGATATTTGGAGAGTATGAAGAAACTTATAGCATTCGCCTAGATGGAACTGAATTAAAAGTCTTTGGCGACAGAAGTGGCTCATATTCGTTCCAACCCTAAACACATTTATGAGCAAAACTGCCCAACAAAGCATCCTAAGAAACCGGAAACAGGCCAAAAAATGCTCTTTTGGGGCGATTTCCTATCCTCGTCATTAACCTAAAAAAGGCATTCCACGATGCCTTTTGAAAAAAATCGCTTCAGTTATCGAGCAGGACTGAA
>CALBTS010000679.1 GCA_937968035.1 uncultured Methanomethylovorans sp. | reverse complement strand
AGTTCAGTACCATGTCTCAGTTTCTCAAGTTCCATTATTATCATCCTGTAATTCTATCTTGGACATCCTACGCGCTCACGTATAAATAAATGTTCCTAATTGGAAGTAATGCTTATAAGCATTACTTCTCCTCCCCGTTCTCAGGCTCTATACGGGCCACACCTACAACCTTATCACCCTGGCGTACATCCATTATCTTAACACCCTGGGTATTCCTGCCCTGCACTCTTATATCTTTGACCGGGATACGGATAACTATACCTTCGGAACTGGTGATCATCACCTCATCCTCCTCACGCACAGCTTTAACATTGACCACAGGTCCATTACGCAGGCTGGTCACTATAGTGATGACACCCATGCCTCCGCGGTGCATTGTACGATATTCTCCAAACTCGGTACGTTTACCGAATCCATTCTCAGTTATGGTCAGCAAGGTGGAATTCTCATCCACTACATCCAGGCTTACCACTTTGTCTCCCTGCTCCAGCTTAATGCCACGCACACCCTGTGCACTTCTGCCCATGGGCCTAACATCAGCTTCAGAGAAACGAATAGCTTTTCCGTGCCTTGAGACCAATACCATGTCTTTCGACCCGTCGGTCTGTGCCACATTCACAAGCTCATCGTCTTCCAGCAAAGTGACTGCGATGATGCCTCCCTTGCGTGGGTTACTGAAATCCGACAGAGATGACTTTTTAACGGTTCCCGAGCGCGTGGCCATAAAGAGATACCTGTCATCTGAGAACTCAGTGACCGGGATCATAGCAGTAACATATTCTCCCTCTCCCAGTTCCAGCAGATTGACTATGGCTTTACCCTTGGACTGCCTGCTTCCCTCCGGGATCTCATAGACCTTCTTCCAGTATAGTCTTCCCTTATTAGTGAAGAACAGGATATAGTCATGACTGGAAGCCACGAAGATGTTCTCCACAAAATCCTCTTCCTTGGTTTCCATACCAATAACACCTTTACCTCCCCGGCGCTGCTGGGAATATGTGCTCACAGGCAGGCGTTTAACGTACCCGCTGTTGGTAATGGTAACTACCACATCTTCCTGCGGTATGAGATCTTCGAGATCAAGTTCCACATGTGAAGCCTTGATCTGTGTTCTGCGTTCATTGTTGTACTTTTGCTTGAGCTCAGAAAGCTCTGACTTGATAATACCATACTTCTTTTCGTCGCTCTCGATGATAGACATATACTCAGCGATCAGCCGCATCAGCTCTGCATACTCATCTTCCACTTTCTGCCTTTCAAGCCCCGTGAGCTTCTGCAGACGCATGTCGAGAATAGCTTTTGCCTGTATCTCATCCAGCCCGAAATTAGCTATTAAACCGGACCTTGCTTCCTCCACCGTCCTGGAAGCACGGATGAGAGAAATGACAGCATCCAGATGGTCAAGTGCTATTTTCAGGCCTCGCAGTATGTGAGCACGTTCCTCAGCTTTCTTTAACTGGAACTGAGTGCGCTTCTGGATGATCTCTATTCTGTGTTCCAGATATATCTGTAAGATACGTTTAAGATCAAGTTCCAGAGGCACATTGTCCACCAATGCCAGATTGATGATGCCAAAGGTCGTCTGCATCTGCGTATGCTTATACAGCTGGTTAAGTACCACATTCGGATCAGTTCCTCTACTGATCTCTATAACAACCCGGATACCATCACGGTCAGACTCATCTCTCAGATCAGAGATACCTACGATCTTTTTCTCCCTGACAAGCAATGCGATATCTTCGATGAGCTTGGACTTGTTTACCTGATAGGGTATCTCACTTACAATGATAGCGTTCTTGTCTTTTCTTATTTCCTCTATGTTAGCTACAGCCCGCAGCTGTATCCTGCCTCTGCCGGTCTCATAGGCTTCCCGTATGCCATGCATGCCCAGGATGGTTCCGCCAGTTGGAAAATCAGGACCCTTTAGCACTGTCATCAGGTCATGTATGGTGGAAGAAGGATTGTCGATAAGCATGAGAGTTGCATCCACTACTTCTCCCAGGTTATGGGGGGCCATGTTGGTGGCCATACCCACTGCAATACCAGTGGAGCCGTTGATCAGCAGGTTTGGAAGTTTTGCAGGCAGCACCGTAGGCTCTTGGAGGGAACCATCATAGTTAGGGATCATCAGGACCGTTTCTTTCTCCAGGTCCTGTAGCATTTCATCAGAGACCCTGCTCATGCGCGCCTCTGTGTAACGCATGGCCGCAGCAGAGTCACCATCAATGGAACCGAAGTTACCCTGACCGTCTATCAAAGGATAACGCAGCGAGAACTCCTGCACCATCCTTACAATACTTTCATACACAGCAGAATCACCATGTGGGTGATATTTACCCAGCACGTCTCCCACTACACGTGCAGACTTCTTGTACGGTTTATCATGGGTGATACCTGCTTCATACATGGAGTAAAGAATTCGTCTGTGCACAGGCTTCAAACCGTCCCTTGCATCCGGCAGGGCTCGTCCTACAATTACGCTCATGGCATAATCGATGTAGGAGTTCTTCATCTCGTCTTCTATAAGGACAGGAACTACCTTCTCACCGGTCTCTGTGGGCTGGATACCCAGAGGATTTTCGTCCATTCCATTATTTTCTTTATTGTCATCTGCCATCTACCACACCTCAGATATCCAGGTTAGTGACCTGTTTGGCATTCCTCATAATGAAGTTCTTACGGGGCTCTACCTCATCGCCCATCAGGATGGAGAACATCTCATCCGCAGCCAC
>CALBTS010000678.1 GCA_937968035.1 uncultured Methanomethylovorans sp. | reverse complement strand
AGTACATGAAGTTCACTTCTGCCAGGTCAACGTCCGCATAAGAGAACAGGTTCATGGTCCTGTTGTAAAAAGGATAGAAATAGGTAATAGCACCATCGGCGACATCATCCAGCAGCAGGTGCGAGAGAGATGCAGCCCATGCAAAAATACCCAGTGCCACAGCCTTGCCCCGTTGCCTGTACAGCAGCTGGCCTATAAGGGCTGCACTGAAGAAAGCAAGGCTGCAGAACGCTAAAGAATGTGTAGGCACTGGACCGGCCATAGTGTGGGACAGGGTGCCATACAGCAAGTAATTCCACACAGCCGGTATATCCGGCAGCAATGAGAAAAAACCGCCGAGCATAAGCAACAATACCAGATGCCACCAGTCTGTCCAGTGCACACCCTCCGACCGGGCAGTATTCACAAAACCGTACAGGGCCGATGAAGACAAGCAGAACACGAAGAACATCAGATGTACGACTGGATATGGCATACAGCATAAATTTGAGCTGAACATTTAAGAATTTAATCTCCCGACCCCTGCAGGAAAAATGAACTGCATATCTTTACATTCTTTAGAGGATCCCGGTGAACTACCACCCTATGAATAGGGTGGCTTCCTACTTCATACCCCTGACCATTGCCAGTAAGTCCATAGGCTCTTTCCGTAGTTCCTACGGTGTTATATTCCGATTAGGTTTTGCTTATTAAGAGCAAACTTTTTGATATTAATAGCGGCATTAATATCCCTGTCATGATTGATTTTACAATCAGGACATTGCCATTCTCTATCTGCAAGTGTTAAGTTCTTATTGTAATATCCACACACATTACAGATTTTAGTTGACGGTTCAAACCGTCCTATGCGTAAAATTGTTTTTCCAAACCATTCTGCCTTATATTCCAGTTTAGTTACAAAAGAATTCCAAGAAGCATCTGCTATATGTAGTGCAAGGCAATGATTTTTCAACATACCGCTAACGTTCAAAGTTTCCAATGCTAATGCTTGATTCTCGCCTATCAGCTTAGAGGATAATTTATGTTGAAAATCATTTCTCTGGTTGCTTATTCTTTCATGGAGCTTTGATACTGCATTTCTGGCCTTGGCCCGGTTCTTTGAACCTTTTTGCTTTCGACTCATCCTTCTTTGAAGGACATTAAGGCGTTGTATAGAGGTTTTAAGATATTTCGGATTATCTATTTTTTCACCATTGGAAAGTATAGCAAAGTCCTTGATTCCAATATCGATACCAACAGTTACCTTTTCATTGAACAGACTTTTAACAGGTGTTTCCTGTTCATCATCTACAAGAATACTAATGTAGTATTTTCCAGTTGGAGTTCTGGATAATGTAGCGGTCTTTTCAATACCCTTAAATTTACGATGTAGTTTTGTTTTTATCCATCCAATCTTAGGAAGCTTTACTTTATTTTTATCAAAATCCACTTCGTAGAATTGAGGTACTGAAAAAGATTGTACTGGATTTTTCTTAGATTTGAACTTAGGGAATCCCTTTTTTTCTCTAAAAAACTTGGTAAACGCAGTTTCAAGACTAAGAGTAGCACCTTGTAATGATTGTGAATTTACATTCTTTAACCATGTATGTTCTTCCTTCAATTCAGTCATCATTTTATTCAAGGTGAATCTTGATACGGATTTACCATTTTGCTCATATGACTTGATTTTATTTTCTAAAGCCCAATTATAGACAAACCTACATGCACCGAAATGTTGGAAGAACGATTCTTCCTGCTCCTTTGTAGGATATATTCTATACTTATAGGCTTTTAACATACAAACAGTAAATTGTTTTAACATTATTTATAGTTAGTGTTAAGTTATCTGAGGACCTTGTTTTGTAGAATGGACGTAATTCATCCACCGTTTGAAAACGGTGGTCTTCTTACTCCACCGTGATAAACCTCTTTTTTGATCGATCTGAATAGTTTTTTATCAACGCAAGGACGCTAAGGCGCAAAGAGGAGAAGAACAACCCTTGGCGTCCTCGCGACCTTGCGACTTTGCGTTTCAGATGACATCTGAAAGAAATGAACATGAATCAAAAAACAGCCGGGAGAATTCAATAGATCAAAGAGGATTTAATGTGATATGCATTAACTGATCTTTTCCACAGCATCTGCATCAGCTGTCTGGATCCCTCTTGAGGAGGAGCTGGAGTTCAAACAGACCTTATCAAAATTCGTTCCAGTTTCATTTTGGAATGGTTGATATCTGAACCCAAAGCCCAGATAGTGCAGTGCCATCAGGGACATGAGCAGCACACAGAATATAAAGAACACCGAAACTATACCAGCCAGATTGTAGTACAGGAAGTTCACACCTGAG
This sequence comes from uncultured Methanomethylovorans sp., assembly GCA_937968035.1. Lineage (GTDB taxonomy): Archaea > Halobacteriota > Methanosarcinia > Methanosarcinales > Methanosarcinaceae > Methanomethylovorans. Next base: position 3,158 of record CALBTS010000678.1, on the reverse strand, counting down.
AATTCTATGTTCACGTAAGAGAACACGCTCATGGGTTCGTTGTGCAGCGGATAGAGATAAGTAAGACCGCCCTCTGCAATATCGTCCAGGAGCAGATGGGAAAGGAAGGCGGTTTCTGCGAACATGCCCAGGGCCAAAGCCTTATCACGATGCCTGTAAACCAGCAGGCCTGCAATAAAAGCCCCACAGAAAGCTACGGTCCCGAATACCAGTGAATGAGTAGGTACCGGCCCGGCCATACAATGGTTAAGGTTCCCGTAAAGGAAATAGTTCCATACTGCCGGTATATCCGGCAACAATGAACAAAATGCACCTACCAACAGTAACACAAAGAAATGCCACCAATCCCTCCGGGAAACTCCACCTCTCAGGGCAGACTGCATAAACCCGTACAGCCCGGGCAGGAATATACAGAACACGAAGAACAATATGTGCACGATGGGATATGGCATGAACAGATATTATATAATTCTATCATATATAATTAGTGACTGGAAGTTGAACCCTTCTCCCACGAACGATAAAAAAGATAAAAGAGGGTTGACTGAACTGTAGATCAGTCAAATCCTAACCAATTGAGAATGCTAATGATCATTCCTTTTATGTATTCCCAGAACCCCACTGGCTCAGAGGTCGGCTGAGGCTGTGATCCTTCAGGTGCTGATGGAAGCGCTTCGCTTACATTCTCTGCAGGTGATGGGAGAGGCTGTTCCTCAGTTACAAGGTCCACTATCTGGGCCTGGCCTGTTGGACTGCTGCCAAGAGTAGATCTCTCAGCAACAAGGGTCACTTCCAATGGAGCTGCATTACCGGCCTTTACGGTGAATATACCCGGAGGCACGTTATCGGTGTCATAATAGTATTCGAAATTGCCACTGCCATCTGCTGTCACGCTCATTGCCGCCGTAAAGGTGATCGTGACCGACTCTTGTCCTGGAGCATTGCCACTTACCATGAGATCATAATCATCTGCAGGAACATAACTTTGAGACATAATTGCAATGCCACCAGATGATGGTTTAGATGATGTTCCGGAAGTAATCGGAGTTGATGCTGTCTGAGTCCTGGACAGGGGTATAAGGTCTAAGAATTTTGAAGATACGGTTAGATCTTGTACAACCTGCGCCTGGATGGTATAGGTACCGGAGCTTGAAGGAATGGTCACAGTACCAGCATTGTATTCGTATTTATCGCCTGATACAGATTGCGTGACTGAGAAAGTAACACTAAGAGGAACTGTTTCTCCAGAATCAGCAGTACCCCTTATGGTAATAGGAGTACCAACTGGTGCAGTTGTGTGATCTGCCTGCAGACTGTTTACCGCGGCCGCAGCTGAACCTGCGGATAGCAATATGATCACGAATGCAAACAACATATAGCGCAAAGCAATGGCATTAGAACCAGATCCACATAAACTGGAACTATACATGCCTTTCAATAGACTTAAGGATGACATATTCGAACAACAACCTCCTTTATCTCTAAATACCACAAATTTTTTGACAATTTAGAAGATGAGCAAACATTGGCTTAGATTTTACTTAAACCTATCTCTTTACTTAGACAGAACGCAGATTAAAAAATCAGGTACAGTAATCAATAAGAACCAATATAAAGGGATCATTTCAGAAAAGATGGTCATTGAGCATATTGAACTTCCAAACTAGTAATATGCAAAAATTTATATTGAACCTTTTAAAGTAATACTTAATAAAATACTGGAATAAAAAAACATGCTGAAAAAGTGCTGGGAGCTAATCACACAGGATTTTTATTATGAATCAAAAGGTCCGAAAAGCATCTGATGTCGTTCAGCATTTGCATGACCCTTTATTCAATAATTCCATATACATCATGCTTACATCCTTCTCAAGTGCTGGTTTTGGATTTGTGTTCTGGGTGCTGGCTGCAAAACTCTATTCTGCCGAAGACGTGGGTACTGCAACTGCGATCATTTCGTCCATGGGACTTATCATAATGCTTTCCAGGTTAGGATTGGATGCCTCTATGATCAGATTCTTTCCTGATAACGATAAGAAGAAAATATTCAGTAGTTCCCTCATTGTTGCAACGTGCTTTGCATTGCTGTTCGGCATGATCTTTATCTTATTCATTGATATCCTTGCGCCTGAGCTTCATTTACTCAAGTTTCCGCCAAATACAGCCTTATATCTGTTTTTTCTTGCTGCAAATTCAGGCACCGCATTATCATGCACCTCTTTTGTGGCATCCAGAAAGGCTTCATTCCAATTAGTCCAGAGCATAGTGGTAGGTTCAAGAATCCTTTTTTTGGTTCCGCTTGTGATGCTTGGGGCAATAGGAATATTTTGCTCGCTGGGCATTTCATTCATAATTGCACTTGCAACTGCCTATACACTTCTTGCTATACTGAGTATAAGACCCCGAATTTCAATTGACTGGAAGTTTTTAAACAGGGCATTTCATTATTCTGCCGGGAATTATCTGGCTGGCCTGTTTATGTCAGGACCGGGCTTAATTCTTCCGATCATGGTTCTAAATATACTTGGAGCAAAGCAGGCAGCATTTTATTATATTGCATATGCGGTCGTTACATTACTTTTAAAAATACCCAATGCGATCAGCACATCACTCTTTGTTGAAGGCAGTCATGGAGAAGGCTTGAAGAAGATTGTGACAAGATCGTTATTATTTACCTACTTATTACTGATACCAGCTTCTCTTATATTGTATATATGCAGCTACTGGGTGTTGGAGGTCGTGAGCGCAGAGTATGCAGCAGGTGGAGTGAATGTGCTAAAAGTAATGATCGCTGCGAGTCTGTTCGCAGGAGTGAACTCTACGTATTTTGCTGTTCAAAAAGTGCAAAATGACCTAAAAGGACTGATAGTCCTGAGCGGATTGATCGGCGTACTTGTCGTTGGTACAGGTTATGTGCTTATGCCCATGTTCGGAGTTGTGGGAGCAGGGTTTGCATGGCTGGTGGGAAATGGAATAGGTAGTCTTGCAGTTGCGATAATAGGATTGCAGAAAAGGTGGATTTAATTCTTGGACCTTTTGTTGAACTGGCAGGATGTTTCTTTTGTTGTTAATCAGGCTTCCCTAATTCAGAAACTGATGGGATCTGAGGTTTTTCGATCCCTACTTTCAGATATACATAGATAAAGATTGCAAACCAC
>CALBTS010000677.1 GCA_937968035.1 uncultured Methanomethylovorans sp. | reverse complement strand
CCACCGAGATCTACACTCTTTCCCTACACGACGCTCTTCCGATCTCCTGTTGGAACCTTACTCTACGCCGCCCGCTCACAGGCCAAGGAAGGAGGATAATGTCTGAATGTGTAGAAAAGATTGTCCATGAGAAATGTGGAGGAAAGAATCTCCAAGTATTCTTGAATGACGATGGAGGATACACAGGTTTTTGTTTTGGATGTGGAACTTTTGTTGCAGATCCTTATCATAATAAACCTAAGGGATATAAGCCTGTATTCATTCGAAAAACTCCAGAACAAATTCAGGAAGAAATTCAAGAAGTTCAAGACTACCAAACGTTAGACCTTCCTGATCGTAAACTCAAGAAATGGGCATTAGAGTATTTTGGTGTGAAGATTGGTGTTAGCCAAGAAGATGGTAAGACACCCACAACCCATCACTACCCTTACTACAATAGTAAGGACGAATTGATTGGGTTTAAAAATCGAATCATTGAAAATAAAAAGATGTGGAGCATTGGTGATCTAAAGAAAGCAACATTCTTTGGATGGCCCCAGGCAAAAACAGCAGCAGGAAAGCGGCTGTATATTACAGAAGGAGAATGTGATGCCGTAGCATTATATCAAATCTTAAAAGAAGCAAGTGCTTCTACTGAATATCGAGACAGTAATCCTCCTATCGTGTCACTCCCAAAAGGAGCCGGACATGCAGCAGCAGCTTTAGCAGAAATGCTTCCAGAAATTAATAAGCATTTCAAGGAAATTACTTTTGTTTTCGATATGGACGAGCCTGGTAGGAAGGCTGCTGAGGAGTGTCTGAAAGTATATCCCGCTGCGAGAGTAGCCCCGCTCCCCACAAAGGACGTGAATGATGGATTGATTCAGGGACGATCTAAGGCAGTGAAGGATGCTGTTATCTTTAAGGCAGAAACGCCTAAGAACACACGTTTAGTTCAAGCAGCTACTTTACACCATGAAGCTAAAGAACCGGCTAAATGGGGCTTTCCTTGGCCTTGGAAGGGCATCAATGATCTAACTCGTGGCATCCGAAAGGGTGAAACAATTTACTTTGGTGCAGCACAGAAAATGGGTTGATCTTTGGCCCATGTAAAATATTGTGAATTCAGTAAACACCCAGACCGGGCAATACTGAGCCAAGACTGACGCTCTTTTAGAGCCGTGACTGCGTCGATACCAGCAGCATTGTGGGGTCACCCATAACACGGCGCCGTTTCAAGCGTCAGTAAGGTGCAACGACTATCCCGAAAGGGAGTACCCTCAAGTGAGGGGAAGCGCAATACACAGAAATGTGAAGATATAGTCTGCTCTATATAGGAATATATAGCTGGATTAAATATCCGGGGAGTGAGTAACGAACCCTCCTGAACAACAGGAAGAGCGAGGTTGTGAATACACTTGCTGCACACTTCATCAAAGAGTTTGGTTGGAAGGTTTTTATGGTGAAGCCAGAAGAATCTAACAAGAAGAGCTACAAGATGATTGCAGGGAAACTTGCGGGAAAGAAGTTTCATGACCCTAAGGTTGAATTTGATGAGGATGCTTTTGATAAAGCAGGAGAAATTATTGGTGACAATCTATTCCTTTTGAACTTATATCAAGAACTCTCTTGGGAAGGTTTGAAGGAAGACATTAGACTCGCAGCCCAATCTGGTTGTGAAGCTGTGTTTATTGATCCTATCACCAACTTAACCAATGGAATGAATGCTGGAGATGCAAATACAAAACTTCAAGAGATCGCCCAAAGCTTGGCAGCCTTGGCTATTGATTTGGATATTGTTATCCTTATCTTCTGTCACCTTCGGAATCCTGATTCTGGCACCCCTCATGAGCGGGGAGGTGAAGTCCTTAGCAGTCAGTTTGCGGGCAGTAGAGCTATGGCTCGGAGTTGCAATCTGATGATTGGCATTGAAGGTAATCGTGACCCAGCTTTGACTGAAGAGGAAAGAAATCTTCGTCATCTGGTTGTGTTGGAAAATAGAGAGACAGGTGAATCTGGTCGCTATCCTGTTTATTGGAATCCTGTGACCACATTGTTTACGGAGGTACAAACTTGACGGCTTTTATTATTGGTGCAGTGTTTGGTATTAGTGTTCTTATTGTGGAACTTATTCGCAAGAAGATTTCCATTATGAACTGGGAAGCACCATTCGCCCTTCTGTTCTATGGAGCATTTGGTGGATGGTTTACTGCTTTCGTTTGGAAGTTCATTCAGTGGCCTTTCATCTGATATGGATATTCTAGAGAAACATTACAAAGATAACTTCGAAAGACTGAGTAAGCAGTGGGGGAGACGATTTGACAATCCTCATATCGGGCAGGATGTAGTGCAAGAGGCTTACCTCCGAGCATTCAAGTACCGACATACTTATGATGTAAATCAGAAGTTTGATAATTGGTTTGGTCGTATTATTCACAATGCTTACAAAGACATTCGTAATGAAGAACAAGGACATTCTCATGAGGAAATTGATGAATTTGCTCTGGAAGGAATTCAGAACTCTCATGAAGTGGATAGACTGATGCAGCAAATCATTGACAAAATTGATGAAGAGCCAGAGAAATATCAGGAAGTTCTTCGTTATCATTTCGTAGGAGGTTATTCCCCAAAGGAGATTAGCCAATTCCAGGATATGTCTCTTCGACAAGTCTATCGAATCATTGATAATCACAAAAATAAAATCAGGAGGATGCTTGATGCATGAAACTCCCACCTAAAAAAGTCAGAGTATTTGACGTGGAAGCTAATGGATTTTTACGACAAGCTACTAAGGTACAGATCGGAAGAGCACACGTCTGAACTCCAGTCACCGAATACGATCTC
>CALBTS010000676.1 GCA_937968035.1 uncultured Methanomethylovorans sp. | reverse complement strand
CCGCTGTGTCACCTATGCTGCCTAATTGCTGTGTTTAATTGCCGGAGTAATAATATGGCAAGAAAGAGTTCAGGAAGCGGCGTTGTTGCCCTGATTGGCTTGCTTATCTTGGGCATAATTGTGAAGTACGGGGCTATACTACTCCCCTTGGCAATTGTTGGAGTGACAATCTGGGGCATTATTAAACTTGCCAAAAGCCGGTCATCCTCTACTCCAACCACAACATCCAAAAGTACGGCAACGTTCAGAGAACAGTCGATACCATCCGCAGCTATAGCCCCGGTCACAAAGCTACAAGCAAAATGTGCGTATTGCGGGATAGTAGACCTGCATACCGTCTTAAAAGCTACCGACAGGACTACCGATTTCAAGTGTTGCGCCTGTGGAAAAAACTTCTTCACATTCAATACTATCAACAATCATATTGCAGATACTGCTCAGCCTACACGCTACGAATCAACCGATTTTACATGGTCTACAGCGACATCAATACCAGACAAGAAAGAAGTTTCGATAGACCAGCCGACACACTCCGTGTCAGCTGATTCTCTGTGGGTTCCCTGCAATCGAACGATTCAAGTGGCAGGATATTCGATTCCAGGCGGCATGTTTTATCATGGCTCCGGGCTTAAATCTGTAGACTTGTACAATGTTGAACCGGCTCTAATAGTGCCAAAGCTCACAGTCGATACGGCCAATCCTGACCGGTCAGGCAGTAACATGGGGTATTGGCCATCCTACTCTCAGATTCACCCCACATCCCGAGCTGCGTTTCTGGAGTGGCTTTCCACTGGACGAAAAGACCCCAAAGCTAACATCGGCTATGTTTTTATTTTTTTCTATGGCCTTGAAAGACGGGCCTTGATTGATACCAAGGAATCTGCAGCAGCACGCAATGAAATCCCCGCCATCTTGACCGAAGTAAAACGACTCCTTTCCATCTATGGAGAAAACAACTCTTTCCGTGGATACGCCAGCAAGTTTCTGGACGCAATACAGGCGTCCCAAGTGACGGCACCTCTCTATCGTACCTCGCCACAAATTGACAATGGATGTTCCTGGGAAATCCCCCTGCCCCTAAAGATAGCACTTGGTCAGGTTGCCAACGACGGTGTTCCTCTATCTGCCGAATGGGCATACCATCACGAGCTTTGTGAACCTCTTGTCGGTGCTGGAACAAAACCGACAGACAACATGGCAAGATATACTTGGAACCGTCGATATCAAGCCGGACATCAACCCCGATCTGGATATCCCCTTGGAAGAGATGGTAGCACCTGCGGCAGCCATTGCCAGCACCTCTGCAGATGAAGAGGAAAGCCTTGCCTCCTTCAAACTCTGAAGAGTCGCAGGCGTTTTACCTGCTCGATGAGAAGATTCGCTGCTGGGTCTGGGACCAAGGGTGGTCAGCGCTTAGGGATGCCCAGGAACGCGCAATCCCGCCCATCATAGCCGGGAATACCGATGTCATTATAGCTGCGGCAACGGCCGCTGGTAAGACTGAAGCGGCTTTTCTCCCTATATGTTCACGGCTCATCACTGAAGAAGGGCAAGATGCCTGTGTGGTCTATCTCAGCCCCCTCAAAGCACTTATTAACGACCAGTTCTCCCGGATGGAGCAGTTGTGCGAGCGACTGGATATCCCTGTGCATCCCTGGCATGGTGATATCTCCGGTAGCAAGAAAAAGAAGTTTCTGGGCAACCCAAAGGGTATCCTCCTCATCACCCCGGAATCCGTGGAATCCCTGTTCGTCAACCATGGCACCGCCATACCAAAGCTGTTTGGTAATCTCCTCTACATCGTGGTTGATGAACTCCACTCCTTCATCGGCTCGGAGCGGGGGCAGCAGCTACAATCCTTGCTTCACCGTATCGAGTTTGCCATCAAGCGCAGAATCCCGCGCATTGGCCTAAGCGCCACCATTGGTGATATGCACCTGGCGTCGCAATTCCTGAGGCCCAACGGCGACACTGAAACGGAAATGATTGTTTCCTCGGCTACCGAACAGGAACTGCAGCTTCTGTTGCGGGGATATATTCAGACAGCTCCTGTGCTAACACCAGTCGAGAATTCAGAAGTTGAGGTTCAGGTTGATGGTAGTCTTATTGATATCGGGTTGAACCTTTTCAAGACACTGCGAGGAAGCAGTAATCTCATCTTTGCCAACAGCCGAAACAGGACAGAATTCTTTGCCGACCATCTGCGGCGGCTGTGTGAAGAACAGCATCTTCTCAACGAATTCTGGCCCCATCATGGCAGCCTGTCGAAAGAACTACGTGAAGATGCGGAAGCGGCCATCAAAGACAAGTCTCGTCCGGTAAGCATCGTCTGCACCTCAACCTTGGAAATGGGCATCGACATCGGTTCCGTCAAAAGCATCGCTCAAGTTGGCGTCCCGCCCTCCGTGGCCAGCATGCGCCAACGTCTTGGCCGTTCCGGCAGAAGAGAGGGCGACCCGGCCATCTTGAGAATTTACATCCAGGAGCAGGAGTTAAACGAAAGGTCCGACCCATCGGATTATCTGCGCGCCGGGTTGGTTCAAACGATTGCCATGGTCAGGCTGCTATTGGCCAAGTGGTACGAACCGCCACCGGTTGGCGGACTACACCTCTCGACCCTGGTTCAACAGTTGCTGTCACTTATTGCCCAGCATGGTGGGGCGACAGCTGCACAGGCATACAATGTCCTCTGTAAGAGCGGGCCATTCCCGCTCGTCGGGCAGCAGATGTTTGTCGATTTCCTCCGGAATCTCGGAAACCAAAAACTTATCATGCAGGCCAGCGACGGGTTGCTTCTCCACGGTCAGATTGGAGAAAGAGTCGTCAACCACTATTCCTTTTACACCGCCTTCACGACGCCGGAGGAATACCGGCTTGTATCTGGAGAACGGACACTCGGGACCATTCCTATTGACCGACCAATTATTGAAGGTTCTTTTCTGATTTTCGGAGGGAGACGTTGGCTTGTCGTGGAAGTGGATGCAGCGAAGAAAGTAATTGTCCTGAACCCGGCAAAGGGAGGCAAAGCGCCAATCTTCGGTGGTGAGGCCGGTTGGATACATGACCGCATTCGGCAGGAGATGCTCGCCGTTTACTCTGACAAGAGCATGCCCGTCTTTCTGGATGCCCAGGCTAAAGAACTTCTGGTTGAGGCACGGGAAAGCTTCCATCGCTACCGGCTGGCTAGTGAATCGATGCTACCCCTTGGGGATGCAACATACCTTTTCTGCTGGATGGGGGACAGAGTTCAGGACACCCTCGTCGCCATGCTCCGTTCCAAGGGATTGAAAGCGATGAACGAGGGGGTAACGGTACTTGTTGCTAATTCCTCGCCAGAAAAGGTGCAGGATTGTTTGGGGCAACTACTCAAAGAAGGGGTGCCAGATGCCTACGAACTGGCAAGATCGGTAGCAAACAAGGCGTGCGAGAAATACGACCTGTTCCTAACCGATGAGCTACTGAGTGCCGATTATGCAGCTTCCAAGCTTGATGCGGAGGGGGCTTTTGAAGTGCTTGCAAAATTGTCCAAGAACATGAACGGATGCAATGATAATGGCTCACTCTTCTAAAATCGTCATCATCTCCGGTCCCAACGGCGCGGGTAAAACCCTATCACCTCAAGAATCACTTCTTGACCAACGATACCACTATTGATACTATAAATCATGCCAATATTGTCCGACCTTATTGAAACCATGCGCAATAGCCCCACTGGGGTACGCTTTGTTGATCTATGCAAGGTCTGTGACCACTATTTTGGATCAGCCCGCCAGTCAGGCAGCAGTCACCGGGTATACAAAACACCATGGATCGGCGACCCACGGGTAAACATCCAGAACGATAAGGGTAAGGCGAAGGCATATCAGGTGAAGCAGGTTCTTAAGGCAATCGAACGAATGGAGATGGAACATGGTTGCGAGAAAAACTGATATCTACGACAAATATACCTACCGCGTGACTTGGTCGGAAGAGGATTCCGAATATGTAGGGCTTTGTGCCGAGTTTCCCAGCCTGAGCTGGCTGGCAGAGTCGCGCGAGGCAGCGCTGCGCGGAGTGAGCAAGCTGGTGGCAGAGGTGGTTGAAGATATGCGCCATAATAACGAAGCAACGCCAGAACCGCTTGCCGTCAAGCAGTTTAGCGGTAAATTTATGGTCCGTGTCCCCCCCGAGGTACACCGGCAACTGGCTATTCAGGCTGCAGAAGCGGGAGTTAGCCTCAACAGGCTGGCAAGCGCCAAACTGAGCCGCTGACGTTTTGCACTTTCTGTGTGTTCCGTGCTTTAAAATAAGATCGGAAGAGCGTCGTGTAGGGAAAGAGTGTAGATCTCGGTGG
>CALBTS010000675.1 GCA_937968035.1 uncultured Methanomethylovorans sp. | reverse complement strand
CGAAGAAGAACGAGAGATGCTTCAGCATTAAATTGCTTACATCCTCTATCATAGAAAGCTTTATTATCCCTGTCAGCAGAAAGAATAGCAAAAGCAGCATACCCATTACGTTCCCCGGTATGGGCAGAGCCAGTGCGCTGTGAAGGAGATCTCCCAGAAAACATACAACAAGAATAATACCGAACTGAACAAGATATTTCATAGGGATCCTTTTTCAGAAAGAGATTTTGCTAGAGGGAATATGATATAGATATTAGTGGCTTTCGGTAAGAGTTATATGTAGCTTCAAAATCAAGTGCTTTATGTGCAACACAGGAAATAAAAATGTTATTGCAGCTTATATAAAGTGCTGCAAAATAGGCTCATTACAGAAATCATTCCAAATGAACTTATTCATATCTCTTAAAAATTAAATTCATTTTCCCAATCAAAATCGGCCGCATTCTCATACCATTTAGGCCAATGCTCACACCATTTCGGGACAATACATTCCTTTACTCTTTCACTTAAATGATATGGCTTAATGTCCAAGACAGGGGTCCCTTCTTCAGAGTCGATATAAGGCGTGTAGATTCTACATTTATCAATATCGATTTCCTGAACATAGATATTTGTGATCAAGATTGGATTCGGCCTATATTCTGAACGGGTCGCAAATACACCTAGCTCTTCAGGTCCATTTTTATAAGGTTTCTTATTCACTAGTATTTCACTTCTTTCGTCATCAGCAGACAAGTTTCCCCACCAAACGATCTGCAAATGGCTGAAACCTTGAAGATTAGTTAAGCCTGATTTGTATCTCGTATCTAGCTCGATAAAAAACCTTCCATTTTCAGAATGTACCTTTCCAATTTCTTTAAGTCTTATTTCCTTTACCATTCATTTACTTCCTGTAATTCAGTTATGAAATTAATGAGCCACTCTTTTTCAGCTTTTAATAAACAGATCCTTCTGGTTGCCAGTTGAATGTACGAAAAATCACAGGCATGGTCTTGTAATTTCTTTTCTAATACTTTGTAACATTCTATCATCTCATCAAGAGACTTGGAATATTCATTCAATCCCTGGATAGCATCCTCTTTATTTAATAATTTTAAATTCGATAAAGCTATATCCACCGGGTATTTTGAAGGTTGCCAGGCAGAAACTAATTCTCTAATTCCCTTTTTTAAAAATTGTGTCCCTTGTGGAGTGATCGTATAGATCTTTTGAGATACATTGTTTTCAGAAAGTCTAATCTCACTTTCTATTGATCCATTCCTTTCTAACTTATTCAAGAGTTTATACACTGATGACATGGAAATTTCTGTCCAATATCGCATATCCCTCTCTTTAATATCATTTTCAATTTCGTATGCATGCTTGGGTTTTTCATACACCAGTCCCAATAATGCCACTTCTTTAGAGGATATTATCATAGTACAATATAGTAGTAGTACAATATACATAAATATTCCGTAAGAATATCGTTCATTTAGAAAAAAGGCTCTGAAGAATTCTTCTGAATTCAAACAATTATGCAAGTCAATAAAACTTCTATATAATGTCCTGGATAGAAATCGTTTTTGGAAAATAAAACTTATAGATAATGATTTTAATAGAATTTCTGCAGAGCTGTGATAAATACTAAATATAAGCTACCCAAATAAGAATGGAGGTCGTTGAATTGGTTTTATCCCTGATAATCGTTGTCCTTAGTCTGGTGGCATTCGCAGCTATTCACAGCTTTATGGCAAGCCTGGCCTTCAAGAGACATCTAATGAAGGTCTTGGGACCCAGTGCAGATAGATTGTTCATGCCGTTATTCAGTCTTATCGCAGTGTTAACCTTGCTGCCCCTGGCCTATCTGCTTTTCAAATATCCGGGACCTTTCCTCTACATAGTACCGTCTCCCTGGCGCTGGGTGATGGTCGGCGGACAGTTGATAGCTGCAGGCGTTGCACCCCTGGCTTTGCTGCATGCACCTCACAGGTTCAGGATACGTGCACAGCTGTCTGTCCCGCAGAGCGCTGAAGCCGGTCGCCTGGATATCCGGGGCATTTACCGATGGGTAAGGGATCCCTTCCTGCTTTCAGGACTGGTCATGATCTGGCTTACTCCTTTTATGACCGTCAATCTGCTCATCATATACCTTCTAGCCACCATATATCTGTATCTGGGGTCCCTGCACTGGGAAACAAGGCTGGTGGCACAGTTCGGTGATGAATACCGGGAGTATCAGAAGCAGGTGCGCAGGATAATCCCAAGGTTCGATACAGGATATCAGAACAAGAAGTGAATTGATCAATTGCAGAAGCTATTGATGAAACAGTTTAAAAGGCAGAAAAGAAAAAATAAACCATATAAGGTTCTTTTCTAAATATCTGTCATCATGTGCGGGAATTCATTTTCAGCTTCTTCTATCATGTCATGTTCCTGCAGCCATTCAAAGGCCTCCTTTGGAGTGATCTCTCTGATATCGAGGTTTTCACAACTCTTATGATATATGAAATACGTTCCCATTTTACTCTTGAACAATGTTTCTTCACTGTATCCGGGATCTGATATTTCCACTCCATTATCCCAGCTGGCTATTGCTATTGA
>CALBTS010000674.1 GCA_937968035.1 uncultured Methanomethylovorans sp. | reverse complement strand
GTTGGGAAAGCAACCTCTCAGTTAGCGTTTACACAATCTAATCTATACTCCCATTAATTTCATACGATGGTCAAATTTTTTTGCCATTTTATCCTACTTGACCATGAAAAGTTGAGGTTTTTCTTAACCATAAATCATTCCTTCCTTCATTCTTTTGCCTTCTAACGCAAGCATTGCTATGATGGTAGAAACCTTTTTTTCAACGGATTCATGACCATCTTAGACTTCCTTACGCCTATAGGGTCCGATATCGATTACAAATACGAACTCACCTGTTAGCTCATATTGGTGAAACCCAAACTGATCGGTCGACCCAGATATTCTTTTCTTTCTCTTAACCTGAACTTCACCTTTTCATCACCAATTATTGCGTATGTAAAAAAATGTTCGGCAATGACATCATGGTTCCGAAATCTAAGTGCTTTTATAATAGTGTCGAGTAACGTAAATGCTTTTTTTATATTCTCCTCACGGACTTCTTTGTCAGATACACTAATTTTTTCGGGATAACTTGTATAATTGCCTCGGTGTCTTTTTCTGTAAGCTCCATACCAGTACCAGTACTTGTTATTAGTTTATCTGGTCTTGAAGATAGTCTGCCGGATACCTGTAATTCTATATTCTTGGCACTTTCAATAAGACTGACCAGTCTGCTCTATTAGGCAAGAGGTAAATCACTTTCAACATCATCTGACCTTTTTTCATGAAGTATTATTTCTTCCTTCCCATCATATTTCTTTGGAATCTTGGAAATTGCAACCTTCTTGTTATATTGAATCTTTTGCCAATGTCTTATGGCCGGCAGAGGGATATTCATCCGTTTACAGATTTTACGCAATCCGTTATCAGAAATCTAATACCTTTTTGCAAGTCTTGATAGCAGCTCAGACCAAACCAAATCAAAGAGTTCTTTTCGTGTTAGCGTAACCTTTTCCATAACATTTAAAAATTAAGATGGTTACGAAAGATATATATCAGAAATCAAATTCCAGAAGTTCTTCTTCCTTGTTTACCTCATCCCAAAGCCTCAAGGACATAATCTCATCAAACTCTCCATTGTCAGAAAGGCTCCAAATTACAGGCGCATCTTTCAGCATTGTCTGACGGATGGCGATTATCTTATTCATGGTAAAGAAAAAAAGACTGCAGTACAGGTATCTTCTTTCTGTGTGGACATTGATAAGTCTTACAATTTCTATATTATCTCCTTCATTATAGGTATAGATTCTATTTAACTTCAATACTTTGCCCGTTGTACAAATGCAATCGCTATCGATGAAATACCAGGACGAAAAGCAGTGACACCCAAGCCTAAGCAGGCAACCTTTTATCTTTTTCTTCAATGAAAGGATATAGAGTCGTACTTTGTAGTTCATTTTCAACATAATAATCAGCATAAAGGTATCCCCCGGTATCACTCCCCCCTGGGTGCCCCCCCCGGTATTAGCATGAGGGTGCTGCAGAAAGAAAATCCGCAGAGATTTACTTGCAATTTATTATAATATAAATACCTGACTGATCATGATCTGACACTAAAACCATGAAGAAAAAAAATTCTGGAAATAAAAATAATTTGGCCAAAAATGGCTTCCAAAAATATTTTATAAAAATTTATGAAATATTCCAGTTAAGCATTTGAAATACAGCAGATATGCGTATTAATTTTTACAACGAGAGGTTAAAGGACTTTGGAATCAAGAAGGGGGAAATCTTTGTGGCAGATTTTGCGGATTTTGTGGCAGATTTTGTGGCAGGAAAGACAAAAC
>CALBTS010000673.1 GCA_937968035.1 uncultured Methanomethylovorans sp. | reverse complement strand
ATGCAGGACCTGCCAAGAGCATTGAAAGAGCAGGACCTTTAGCCATGCCGAGCAAAGTCAGCGCACTGATGATAGGAACCTCGGTAAGTGTGGAGAAATACATCAGCGCAGCAGCAACAGAAGCTATGAGGTACGAAAGCAGGTTGCCACCACCCACGTATTTGACCACTATTTCGGAAGGAAGCAGCTCTACAAGGATGCCTGCAAAGAATACTCCTACCAGCAAAAGAGGAGCGATCATCTTCACAAGGAACCAGGTCTCCTGCATCCAGCTCTCTCTTTCTTCCTTGGAGTACCACTTAAACGACAGGTACACCGTAATTGCTATGAACGGGATCTCCACCAGAGCAAGATATATCCAGGATTTGATAATTTCAGGAATCACAAGTATTGCCAGCAGCAGCAGGAAAAGCTGAACAGTGTGAGCATGCTCTTCTGAGTTAAAGGTCTTGATACCCTTGTGTTCACCGTTGTTCTTCTCATATACTGCATGCATTATCAATCCAATGACAACCGACAGAAGAATTGCACCCACTGCCCTGGCAGCCCCGATATCATAACCCAGGATCTTTGCGGTATAAACAATAGCCAGAATATTGATCGCGGGTGCAGAGAACAGAAAAGTAGTTGCCGGACCGATGCCGGCCCCTCTTTTATAGATGCCTGCGAACAATGGCAGCACAGTACAACTACATACTGCAAGCAGGCAGCCCGACACTGCTGCTACTGAGTAGGAGATATATTTTGGTGTACCTGCACCAAAATATTTCAGCACCGATTCCTTTGAGAAAAGCGATGCAATAGCACCGGCCAGGAAAAAGGCAGGTATCAGGCAGAGCAGTACATGCAATGCCAGGTATTCCTGGACTGATTGCAGACCGACGTTCAGTAAGTGTATGAGATAATCTGGCGTCATGTGTTTCAAATATATTTGAAGCATAGTATTTAAAGGTTAGTATTTCAAAAACTATTGAAATACATATATATATGAGAACTAACATGGATTTGAGTAATCATCAAAATAACAGAAAATTGGGATAAATATGGCAGATGTAACTGTAAATTCTAACATATGTGGCTTTGTACATAAGATCCATGGAGAAAGAGCTGGTAAAAATATAGTCATAGACATCGAAACTGATTGTGAGAAGATCAAAAAGATGTCGCATATGGAAATACCCATGGACCAGACGCTTGATATCAAAGACAATTATGTTATGACAAAAGCCCAGGAAGCAAAATGCTCTTCAAACTGCCTTGTGCCCTGTGGGATATTGCATGTATGCAGAATGGAAATGGGACTTCTGTCTCCATCATTAGCTAAAAAGTCTGGGGATATCAGTATCGCCTTTGAATAAATTGATTTTTCAATAATACAATGATTAGATCATATGTTCTATCTGAGGAAAATGGATGAGGATACCGGAACAGTTATCTAAAGAAATAGAAGTCCTCGGCGGGATAGATAAGATCACCGAAAAACTGCCTGATGAAAATAGAATGATGAGGCAAAGCCTGATATACGCCGCACTTTCATCACCTATTAGATTGAAGATCCTAAATCTTCTCTCTATACAGCCACTTTGTGCCTGTGTCATCCAGAAGATAACAAAGACCTCGCCATCAAAGCTTTCTTATCACCTTTCACTATTAACTGACA
>CALBTS010000672.1 GCA_937968035.1 uncultured Methanomethylovorans sp. | reverse complement strand
CACATACCGCCGAACGTTACCAGCAAGCCTGAGTCGTGAGCAAATTGTAAAAATTCTATTTATTGAGACGCAACCTTTTATAAATATTTCGAATCAATATTAAGGTCTGATGAAATTGAGTTTGATATGAAACATTTAAATTATCCATTTTTCATATTTGCCTTCATTTTATTTGTAGCTTTAAGCTGCGATAGGGATAAAACTGACCCCTTTGACTCAGCCAAGAAATCCATTCTTGGAAAATGGGAAATAATTGAGTTAGGTAACTGGCCTCTTATGAATCCCTGTCCAGCAAATGGCTATAATGAGTACTTACCTGATAATACTGTTCGTTTTTTTGATTATGAATCTGAACAAGTTACTAGTCAAATGAGGTATTGGATAGATTCGTTATTACATGAAAGCATTACGAGAGAAGACGGTTTCGAGCTAATCTTGGATTACAGATATGAGTTTTATGAAAACAAATTGCGACTTGATTCAAAGTCGTTTATGATTTATAATACGTCTATTTATAAACGCATAAACTGAGCAATTATGAAAAAAAGTCTATTCGTAACTATTCTGGTTTCCATCTCGTTAACTTGTCTTACACAAGGATTAACTAAGGAACCACTTATTGAAAAGGATCGGTATGGGGGCATAAAATCCGTTGAATTCCTCCAAGGAATTGAAAACTCAAAAATACCCTCATCACCTCAGGATTTCTTCAAAGAATTTCTAAGAATTCAAGCATATGATGAATTCAAAATAGATCCGCAAACTCGAAAAGAAGAGAACTTCATTCACGAGCATTTCGATCAATACTATAATGGAATAAAGGTCGAAGGAGGTGGGTATAATTTCCACTATAAGAGCGGAAAAATGTTTTTAGCGCATGGAAAATATGTTAAAATATCAAACCTAAACACTGTTCCGAACATCTCATCAGAACAAGCAAAAATATGTTTTGCTGATTATAAGATGGTTCCACTAAAATCCATCACAGACTACATTTCTGATCTTATTATAAAAGAGATACTTATTGATACATTACCTAAACCGTTACTGGTTTATAAGATTTATTTGTATTCAGATCATAAAAACAACAATGAAGTTGGATATATTGATGCACATACCAGTAAGGTTGTTTTAACTGAACCTTCTTATCAGGACTTTGCTGCCACTGGCACTTTTGCTACCCGATATAGTGGGAGTCAACTAGCTATTACAGATAACTATTCTGGATCATACCACCTAACTGATTATACCAGAGGTGCTATCATTCATACTTGGAATTTGCAAGGAAGTACTAATCTTCAAAACAAGATTGAGCTCTCTGATTTAGATAATAATTGGACAACTGCTGAACATTCACCAAATGAGAATGATATGGCTTTAGATATACATTGGGCATTACAGCAGATCTATGATTATATGAACAATGCATATCAAATAAACAGTTTTAATGATAACGGTTTCCCAATCGAAGCCCATATACGTTATGGTACTGAAATCAACGATAGGGATAACGCAGGCTGGATAAATAGTCTTGATGTATTGATATTTGGTGATGGATTACTTGATTTCCGTCCTGTAGCTAGTCTTGATGCAGTTGCTCATGAATTTGGACATGGTATTACGGATTTTCAAATCGGTTGGGGATTAACTGGTGACCCTAGAGCATTTAGCGAAGGACTCAGTGATATATGGGGTGTCATATTTGAGAACCGCATTAGACCAAATGAAATATGGCAGATTGGTGAACAACTAACGTTAAATGCTGCCTGTTTAAGAAATTTACAAAATCCTAATGCAAATGATGTATTAATGCCAATAGCAGATAGCTGTGGCAGCCAACTATACAATAGTGGAGGACCATATGAACGCAGTGGGGTGTTTTCCCATTGGTTCTATTTGTTGGTTAATGGAGGTACTGGATTTGATGGAATAGGAATAAATGCAGCTGAATACTTAATAAAATCAGCTGTATTTAATAATTATCTTGATAACACACAGAGCTATGCAGACATTCGCAGTCAGATGATCAATGTTGCAAAAAACATTTATGGAAGATGTAGTGAAGAAGCAAGAAGCGTTACCAACGCCTGGAATGCTGTAGGTGTTGGTTCCGAATGGGAAAATCCAGAATATGATTTGCTTATGACGTATGATCAAGATTGCAATGCAGTAACGCTCACTGTAAGAGACCTTAATACTTGGGAACCGATTACATGGGTCACTACTAATGGCCTTCTAATTAATGGGAATTCCTCTCCCTACAGCGGTTATGGCGGATCGGTTACCATAAGTTCACCAAATGGACTTGGAGGGGTCATATCTGCCATAATTGGGGATGCATGTTCAACTACGTCCTTTGAATTTTGTCCATGTCTGACTTGGGATGCTTCGATTACATGGATATGGTCTTCTCCTATGCCTGGAGAACCTTTACAAGCAGAAGTAAGTCCTCTTCATCCTGAAGTTATGAAGTATCATTGGTTCGTAAATGGTGAATTAATAGAAATTACTGAAGGAAGCGGATATCTTTCCACATATAACTGGCCTTGCGTTTGGGATGGTGAAGGCCTTACGGTAAATGGTATAACTCCTTGTGGCGCAACTGTTTTAATTTATGGCGGAAATTACTCACCCCTATGCAACTATTCAATGGCCTCAAATGTTAATCTTTATCCTAATCCCGCATCATTTGAGGTAACGATTGCTCTTGATGAAGCACAATCATCCGGTGATCAAATTGATAAAAATATTCCAAGTATTTCGTTAGCGACAATCACTCAAGTTAAATTAATCGACAAAACAGGTATGACAAGGAAATTAATGAACTTTGGAAAAGGTAACACAAGCGTGCATATTCTGTTATCTGAAATTCAAACAGGAGTATATTACTTGGATATAACCGATGGTGATCGTCATGTTATAAAACCGTTAATAATCAAGAAATAATATTCTGTAATTTGTTTCATACTCAAATTGTATTGATTGAACAGAAGGGTTGGCGTGAATTAGGTTCATATTTTAGAGGTAAATGGCCTGCTGGTAACAGGTCGGTATATGCAATTGGCGCTCCGCACCGCGAGAATCATCTGGCTAAAGAGGACCGCTAAGAGGTCAGCGGTGCGGCCTGCCCCGGCTCCCGCCGGGGACCCCCTCCTGGTGTCACG
>CALBTS010000671.1 GCA_937968035.1 uncultured Methanomethylovorans sp. | reverse complement strand
CAAGTCTTGAATTGCGATTAATTGGGATAGGACGCACTTCATGGTCAAGAGAATCATGATATCTCATGAAATTGCGATAGAAACTCTCGTCTCGAACACGATTTGGATAAAACCACAGCATGATCATCCCTAGATTTTTTCTTCCCACACGAGAAAGAGCCTGGATATATTCTGATGTTGAATATGGTAATCCTTGAAAAGTCATAAAATTTAATTCATCTAAGTCTACCCCATGAGATACCACTGAGGTTGCATACATAGGTTCAAATACGATTCCCTCTTCCTCTACAGATTTAGGATTATATTTTACAACGAAGTCTCTTACTTTGTCAATTGCTTCTTTTAATTCCTCAAGATCACTATCACCTGTCAAAACTTTGCCTTGCATATCAGACCTATAATTCTTTTTTAATGAATCTGATATGACCGCATCTTTTAGGCGACCCATGTCGTAAGCATCTTGTTTTTTGATATGGTATGTTAATGGAACTAGATATTGATTTAATAATTTCTGTGCTTCTAAGGCATCTTTTAAATCATATTTAGAACAAAAATAAAGGGGGTCTGAGTTTAGATTTTTTTGTGCATTGATCATAAACTCTGCAAAATGTAACAATGATCTGAGAGAAGCATAGTGATTATCTCTTAAGTTTGGTTTCATCCCATAGATAATACGTTTCGGTCCATCTTTTTTTTCAAAGAAAAAATCATTTTGAACGCCAGAGCCTTCTGGACAACGACCGGGGATAACAAAATATTTTTTATTATATAACTCTTTGATTTGCTTTTTTGTACCATTTAAAGTAGCACTCATAGTTATATGCTTCAATTTACGATTAGTTCTATCTTCAACTATTTTTTCGATCAAACCTTCAAAATGAGATGATATCGTTCCAAAACCTTCCCTTAATAAATGCATTTCATCTTGAATTGAAAGTCTTGGCCCGCCGTTGGTAAAATTGTTTTCACCTAAATTAGAACATTGGAAATCTTCTTCTTTTTTATCTTCGCACTTGTCTCCAGATGGAATAAACCCATGTCCTTCTGGGCACATACTTCCTGTACCGCCAAGAAGATTGCGCACTCTTCTTTGTGTAGACAAACTTGCCCATTTGTCAACAGTAGATACGATTACAGTTGGTCTCCATCTAAATATTTCTCTGTCACTTAAGTAAACTTGGTATTCTTTCCCACATCTATCACATTTGTGGATTATTCTCTTATGTGTCGAGTCTTCTATAAGACGAATCGTACCCTTTAAATTTGGAGGACAAAGAGGGCATTTAGAAATAATTTTTGATACAGGTGCAGGTGATTTCAGTGTGTCCTTTTCATAAAGATTCTCTTTAACTTTATAATATAAATCAGGGAACTCGCCACTTTTACTACCTACATAATAGCCCATAGAAAAGGATGAACCCGGGAAAATATTCTCATACCTTTTGCGAACATCTTCGGCATGAATGATGATACTTGTAGCTCTTTCAAGTTGTTGAATAGAAAGCATCCTTAATGGGAATTTAACAATTGAACTTACACCTTCTTTTCTTCCAATACATCTCTCGTAAAGTGAAGTAAAAACAACAAGTGCAAAATAAGCTTCCGATTTCCCTCCTCCTGTATCCACATGTAAAACATCTACAGTATCCAACTCTGATTCTTTTACGACTGATTCAATGCTTGACAAAAAAAATGCAAGTTGAAATAATCTCCAGCCAGCATTAGAAGTTGGCTTTTCTTGATTTAAATAGTAGTTGTAAAAAGCCTCATTTGTTTTGAGAAAAGATTCTTTAACTTTGAGATCCGTTTTTATCAACTCAATTCCTTTTTCTATTCGGAAAATTAAATTTTCAAAATGCGAGGCCAGTTTAATCCGTTCTCCCCAAGTAATCTGTCTATTCTTTATTCTTGGTTGAAAATCACTTTCACTAACATTTGAAGGAATATTGTTTTTATATATTCTATTCTGATTTTTCATTTGATCTAGATATCCTTCTAATGCAGTTATTGCGCTTTCTGATGACATCAGATTAAAAAATGTTAGATCTATCCCTAAAATTGCTTCTCTTGGCCGAATGTTTGGTTGCTCAAATCTGGCAAAATGATCTGTCATAAAGTGACTTCGAGTACTATCTATCCATTTTGCCTGACAGTTGATAGTTCGAAAATCGTAGAAATATCTTTGTGGATGTCCTTCATATGAATACTCATCTATGAATTCTTTTACTTGTATATCTCCTAAATTTACTTCAAGCTTGCAGTTAAATAGTGTCTGCTCAAAGTCACTTTTTTTTGTAGATCCATCTTCTTCTCCTTCGTCTAGATTATTACTAATATTTTCGAATCCAAATGATATTAAGTAATCATTGCCACCATATGATCCCAAATTAACGGTTATTTCTGCATTCCACAATTTCTCAGAAACTTTCTTTGATATCAAAGGATCACTGTTTGCTTGTTTTACTACATCAGAAAAATCTACTATATAATTAGAATTAGGTGCCAAATCACAATTAAACTCATTAATAAATTCAATTCTTTTCCAAGAGTTAATTTCATGTCCTTTGTCTGTTTCCTTGTCACCACTTTTCTCACAAGAGCTGTTTTTTATTTTGTAATACACATTTCCAGTAGCTTTTACTACCACTTTTGGAGCAAATTCTATGTTTTCCCTGCGAGTTAGTATTGAAACTTTTAATTTTGATGCCCGAATAGATGCTGCTTTTCCTTCATCTATTCTTTCTTCGATGGATGTATCTTTTATTTTTCTCGGGGCAAGCGTTCCAATGAGGTACAAACGATTAGGTTTCTCATTGATTACTGTGTCATCATCATGTGTTCCTACAACTTTAGAAATGATGTAATTTGCTAAATCTAATGTGAATTTTTCTTGCGTATAGATATTAATCATTCAAATCATCTTAAGTGTATTACTTTCTAATACTTATTTATATTTATCTACAGTGGAGTTACTCTTTGCTTTTTTATTTTCTTTTCCTACCTTTCCCCCTATACAATGTCTTTTTATACTCCCATTGCCATCATGTGACAAGATTCAAAGCC
>CALBTS010000670.1 GCA_937968035.1 uncultured Methanomethylovorans sp. | reverse complement strand
TCACCTATTACTCTTTCCAGCCTGCGTAACGGAAAATATAAGCCGTGTTCCCGTAACCCTGTGCTGGCGCAATGTCTTTCCTATCTCCACCGGATTGAGGAGCGTGGCAGCGGTTTCAGACGTATGCGCGAGCAGATGCTTAATCATGGACTGGAAGTTCCTCTGATCGGAACCGATACAGGATATTTCCAGGTTACTTTCCGTGGACCGGGGGATGATATCGATCGTCTCCGTGTGCCGGACCAACTGTTGCTGGTCACTCCGGCCATGGAAGCTCAGTTAAACGAAAGACAGCGAGAGATGATACAGTTGCTTGTACAAGGAAAAGAGCTTACCAGCCGTGAGTGCGAAGCCGAGTTCGGCGTCACTCGTGCTGTTACATCTGTGGATTTCAGGAAACTGGTTGCAATGGGATTAGCTGAAAAAGTGGGAGCCGGTCGTTCCACACGCTACCGCCTGAAAGGAACGGTCTAATCGTCAAGTAATCGTCAAGTAAAACATGCTAATCGTAAAGTCAAAGGAGATGTGTGAGAACAATGACATGCTCTATTCGTCAAGTAATCGTCAACTTCTCCATTGTAATTGTAATCCAGGAGTTATACATTCATGAAAAAGAAACTTATCGAAGTCGCTCTCCCCCTTGAAGCCATAAACACTGCTTCAGCGCGGGAAAAGTCCATCCGTCACGGTCATCCGAGCACCCTGCACCTGTGGTGGGCGCGTCGTCCGCTTGCAGCAGCACGTGCAGTAATCTTTGCCCAAATGGTAGATGACCCTTCATCTCATCCAGAACTCTTCCCCACGGAAGAAGACCAGGAGAGGGAACGTCAGCGTTTGTTCAGACTGATAGAGGACCTGGTGCAGTGGGAGAATACCACTAACAAGGAAGTGCTCAACAGGGCACGTGAGGAGATACGCAAGAGCTGGCGTGCCACGTGTGAAGAGAACAAGGACCATCCTCAGGCTGCCGAACTGTTCAACCCGGACAAACTGCCGGCTTTCCACGACCCCTTTGCCGGTGGCGGTTCCCTGCCCCTGGAAGCCCAGCGTCTTGGCCTGGAGGCTTATGCATCTGACCTGAATCCTGTTGCAGTGCTCATCAACAAGGCCATGATAGAGATCCCGCCCAAGTTCGCTAACATGCCACCTGTGAACCCTGAATCTCGGAAACAAAAGGACATAGCTCCAGGTGGCTGGAAAGGCGCACAGGGACTTGCTGAGGATGTGCGCTACTACGGCCAGTGGATGCGTGATGAAGCTGAGAAGCGCATCGGTCATCTGTACCCAAAAATAGAAGTTACTGAGGAAATGGCAAAAGACCGTCCCGACCTGAAGCCATACATTGGCCAGAAACTCACAGTGATCGCGTGGCTGTGGGCGCGCACGGTGAAGAGTCCCAATCCAGCCTTTTCACATGTAGATGTTCCACTTGCATCTACTTTCATGCTCTCTACCAAGACTGGCAAGGAGGCTTATGTGGAGCCAATAATTGAAGGGAATAGTTATAGGTTCACAGTGAAGGTGGGCAAACCGAGGAATATAGAGGCAGCTAAGAATGGGACAAAGCTCGCACGCGGTGCGAACTTTAAATGCATTATGTCTGAAGCGCCGCTTAAAGGAGATTACATCAAAGCTGAAGGTGTAGCTGGGCGCATGAGTACACGGATGATGGCTATTGTAGCTGAAAGTAACGCCGGAAGAGTATATATTCCTGTGACAAAAGAGATGGAGAGTATTGAAACCCAGGCGAGTCCTGAATGGAAGCCAGAGGTCATAATTTCTGGCAGTACACAGTATCTAGGTGTAAAGCCTTACGGAATGGAACAATTCTCCCAACTCTTTACAAATCGTCAGCTCATATCACTGATTACATTTTCGGATTTGGTGGAGGAAGTACGTGAAAAAGTACATCATGACGCTCTAGCTGCTGGACTACTTGACGACAACAGATCTCTTATCACAGGTGGTATCGGTGCAACTGCCTATGAGAATGCTATAGGAGTGTATTTAACACTGGGTTTAGGCAAATGTACAGACTATTGGAACAATCTTTGTACGTGGGCACCACATGGTGAATATATGGGGCATCTTTTCACTCGGCAAGCTATTCCTATGACGTGGGACTTTACTGAGGCAAACCCTTTTTCGAGTTCTTCTGGGAATTGGGAAGGGATGCTTGTTTGGACAGTAAGAGTATTAAGAAGTTTAGGGATGGGTCAAATTGGTTTATCTAGCCAATTAGATGCTCAAAACCAAGTTACTTCTTGTCAAAAAGTAGTTTCTACTGATCCGCCTTACTATGATAACGTTCCATATGCTGACCTATCAGATTTCTTTTATGTCTGGATGCGACGTTCATTGAAGGTAGTACTACCTGATTTATTTGCAACTCTTACCGTTCCAAAAGCTGAGGAACTAGTTGCCTTTGCTTATCGACATGGTGGTAAGGTTAAAGCTGAAGAGTTTTTCCTAAATGGTATGACTCAAGCAATGCAAAGAATTATGGAACAAGTACATTCAACTTTTCCAGTCACAATCTACTACGCCTTCAAGCAATCCGAAAGCAACAGCGAGATGGGAGATCGGAAGAGCACACGTCTGAACTCCAGTCACCGAATACGATC
>CALBTS010000669.1 GCA_937968035.1 uncultured Methanomethylovorans sp. | reverse complement strand
GCGCCACCGCGACTCTGCGCCAACGCCACATACCGCCGAACGTTACCAGCAAGCCTCAATTAAAACGTCCGTCTTATATTCATTACAAACATTTGCATTCTACTTGATATTTTCGTATATTGGACATACGAAAGTCGATATAACATATTAATACTTTTTTACTTGCCATTTTGTAGAGCGTGAACAGGCTACTGTTTATTTTACTTTAAAGTATAGTTCATTTAATAGCAAGTAATTGTCATATTAATAAGAGATGATAACAA
Source organism: uncultured Methanomethylovorans sp. (assembly GCA_937968035.1). Classification (GTDB taxonomy): domain Archaea; phylum Halobacteriota; class Methanosarcinia; order Methanosarcinales; family Methanosarcinaceae; genus Methanomethylovorans. The sequence continues at coordinate 2,304 of CALBTS010000669.1, read as the reverse complement.
TGGGAAAAGTTTTGCAAATATTAAATCATCATCTGGTTCTAATAAGATAGAGATGAAACTACAAATAAAACACCCAATTATTCCATTTATTCTATTCATATTTTTCATTATTGCCTGTCATCATGATACTTATCAATCAGATTGCCCTGGCTTTGATTGGCTTCCAATTTCCCCTTATGAGTCCCCTCTTTGCCATCCCTCCGGATTGATTATTGGCTTCAATCATATTCCAATAGAAGAGATATTTTATGGTTATGGATACGATTGTCCTCGTCAAGCAAATTACATTTATGATGGCAACGACCGTGGATTCTGGCTGATGAATAGCGATGGTAGCAATATGAGAAAGGTGCTGCCTTACTACTTAGGAACACCTACTTGGAGCCCTGATGGAAACTGGATTGCATTCTCCAGAAATGGCAACATCTTCAAGATTCCATTTAACGGAGAAAGTCTCGATACTTCAGCTATAATTCAATTAACCACTTGCGGAATGAATTATTATCCTGCTTGGAGTACAAAAGGCAATCTTATCGCATATGACAATACTAACTGCGGTACATCAGTTAGCCCTGCACCAGAGAATTCATGCGGTATTCTAATCATTGATCCATTCGGAAATAATTCATCATTTGTTATTGGAGGTGGACGCAGGTTTCCATATTGGGGAAACGCCACAGATACAATCTATTATGGTCTTTTTAGTTTTGATCTCATAAACAGAAAAGAAACAACGATTTTTGACACGAAGGCAGCTCGTTTCAGCACATCCGGCCGCCCATTATATAATCCTTTAAAAGATGAAATATTCTTTTTAGGAAAATTCGATAATACACCTGACCCTATAAGACTGTATTCTATAAAACCATCTGGGCAAGGATTCAAACTCATATCGAATGAAGAAATAAAGGACTTCACAATTACACCTGAGGGAAAGGTTATTTATCTCTTATTCAACGGCTACAGAATAACTGAGAACCAAGGAACTTTGTGGTGTATGGATGGGGACGGATCAAATAAAATTCAACTAACATTTAATGAGTTTAAGATTTCTATTAAATAATAAACTAAATATCTAGTTATGAAAAAAAGCTTACAAATTTCGTTGATCATTGGGCTTAGTATAGCATCTTACGGCCAGAGTGATGTCCAGAATGAAATATTGGTTTATTTCAGGTCGGGGGTTACTCAAGAAATTTCTGTGCTTGCAGGGAAAGAAGAAAAGTCTCCTAAGATAACTTCAGTAGATTTGAAGGAAGAACTTGCAAATATTGGGATCGTTGAAAAAATGATTGAAGTGGCTCTTCCATCATTTTCAAAACCAGATACGCTTAAAATATTATCAGACGGGGCTCATTTACAGCAATCGGATATGTCTAAATTATACAAGATTATTTTACCAAATCAAAAAGAAAGGGATACCATTCTTAGCAAGCTTAGATTATTACCTCAAGTACTTTATGCTGATCCCAATGGGCTAGTAAGCCCCCAAGTAACCATACCAGACGATGAAGACTTTGATCTTCAATGGGGTTTAAGAAACAACGTACAACTCGGCATTGATATTAACGCTATCGCTGCGTGGGATATATACACAGGTAATCAAAATAATATTATTGCTATTATTGACTGGGGAGTAGATTTCTCCCATGAAGATCTAGATGCTAAGGTAGCTGGAGGCGACACTGGTTATGACACCCTTTCACATCATGGTGTGCATGTAGCTGGCATAGCAGCAGCTGAAACTAATAATAATGAAGGTATTGCTGGTGTTGATTGGAATGCAAGGATACACAGTCAGCGTTTGGATATCGCAACCGGAGATCAACATGTATATCAATCAATTATTGATGCTGTAAACTACAGTAATAATGTTAAGGTATTAAATAATAGCTGGGGTCTTATTGATGGCTATGATGAGTTTAATAGACCTATCGCTGGCAGATATTCAAACACAGTTGCTCTTGCTTTCGCATATGCATACAAAGCTAACCGTGTTCTGGTTGCTGCAATGGGTAACCATGAAGAATATATGCCCGGTGTAATCTCATACCCAAGTGGCTTGGATAATGTTATTTCAGTTGGTTCGATAAATAGGTTCGGAGAAATTGCTGATGACTCAGGTACTGGTGAGCATATAGATTTATGTGCACCAGGAGTAGAAATCAGATCCACCATAGGTAATAATGGTTATTGGGTGATGTCAGGTACTTCTATGGCAACTCCTCATGTTTCAGGCACTGCATCTCTGTTAAGCGGATTTAACCAAAACCTCTCTAATGATGATATTGCAAATATAATTAG
>CALBTS010000668.1 GCA_937968035.1 uncultured Methanomethylovorans sp. | reverse complement strand
TATGATGTTATTTGTTTATTCTCGCGTTGGCAAAAACCGTGACACCAGGAGGGAGTCCCCGGCGGGAGCCGGGGCGGGCCGCACCGCCGACCACTTAACGGCACTCTTTAGCCAAAAAGTTCTCGCGGTGCGGAGCGCCAATGACATATACCGACCTGTTGGCGGTAGGCTTATTTGGCAATTGCGTCCTTTAGCTTCTCGGCAACATTTGGTTCTATCGAATTCATAAAATAAATCCACCCTCTTAATCTCTCTCTAATAGAAAGGCTATGAAAGTTTACTTCTAGCCTAATATCTTGCGAACTTTCGTAATCCGATATGTCATAGCCAAGTTGCCTACAAGCATGCGAGACTAGTCCAAATTTTTTAATGTAATATGTTTCTAATCTTAAGTTTCTCTTAATCCGTTTTGGTAGACGTGGGTACAAGTTATCAAAAACGGTCAATCCTGTAACATACTGTTTTTGACCACGAACCATTAGTTTGGTTTTTGTTGGATTTATTATAAACCCATGTTTCTCTATAATAGAATTTATCGTTGAAACATCTGGGGGGTAGTCATCCAACGAAAAATAAAGGTCATCAGCATAACGAGTGTAGGTTATGCTTTTGCCACAAAAATGAGATAATTCTGCATCCATTTTTTTACAAACAATATTTGCAATTGTAGGGCTTGTATTATACCCTTGTATTAGATGTCCATCAATTGTTACGATCCTTCCAATATATTCAGCAATGACTCTATTAAAATGAAGATCTGTTAGTGAATTGATTACCATTTCTTTAGTGATAGATTCAAAAAAAGAATATATATCTAGAGATACGACATATTTCTTTGATAAATGCGCCTCTGCATTTGTTTTAATATTTCTACCAGCAACAAATCCGTGGACACAGGGAGGGGGTTTGTAAAGCTGTGACAAGTTAGTGTTAAGCCCCTTTAAAATATTCGAAAGGGTGTCAGTATTTACTTTATGTACAATTCTATATCCAAGCTTTCTGTTTTTTTTAGGAATGTAAAACCTTTTAATCCTAACTGGGGAAATACTGCTATTGTTTTCAATTGAATTGTAAAATTCAGTTTCTTGCCAATTTCTACTATCATAGACAATGATGCTACCATTGAGAAAATCCTCAAGGAAAGTAACATCGCATCTAAGATAATTCGCAAGATGTTTAATTGAATTTATTTCAGTGTGATTCATGTTAAAAGTGGGTGCCTAAGGTAAGGATAGATTGTAATTGATGTTAAAACCGAATACGAAATCATATTCTGGAAATTACCTTAGGCTTACCCACAAAATAATTTCAGTAAAACTTCAAGATCAAGTTCATTTCTTCTACTCAAATATATATCATTATTTATTAAGTGTATTGAGCCAATTTTAGGCTTCATCAATTCGAAATTTTCTTTCATACGTTCCTGGAATTGCTTAGTCTCAAGTAAGCTAAAGAGGATGTAATTTAAATAATCAACTATGGATAGGATTACATTTTTTTTATCAGTTATGTAATATTCATTATGGAAGTTCTGATACTCCTTAAAGAAATTGTCAATTATTACTCTTAAACTAATATCAGGTAGGTTAATATTTTCAAAAATAAAGATGTTGTTGTCATTTCTATTTTTTATTATTCTGTCTTTCAATAGTTTTCTTATTGCTAAGCCATAGACCTCAGACGGTGTCATAGCTTTTGAAAGTTCTTCGAAGTATTCATCAGTTTTATTAAGAATCACAAAATATGATCTATAGTTGAGAAGTGGAAGTAGCCCATACACTCTTGCTCTGATATCTGGGTGATTTTCTGCAGCATGAAAACCTTGCTTCTTGAACTTTTCTTTGATGCTACTAAAATAAATATCATCTAGCAATTCCTCTTTTAAATTGATTATGTGTCTCTCAAGTTCCAAAGGAGTATCGGTCTTAATGCAACCCATTAGAAAGACCTTTGAGTCATTGCTTACATGACCAGATTCATCAATGTAAAAGTAGTTTGTTTTTCTTGAAATTGCATTCATTCCCATATACTTAAGCTTACCGCCAACGTTCGGCGGTATGTG
>CALBTS010000667.1 GCA_937968035.1 uncultured Methanomethylovorans sp. | reverse complement strand
AGATCGTATTCGGTGACTGGAGTTCAGACGTGTGCTCTTCCGATCTATCTCAGCAGATAAACAGAGTGATGTCGGCAATGCTACCTCAACATGAAGATCAGTTGCTGCAAATGCACCGCAATATTGGCAAAACTTGTTGATTGTATTTGAACTGACAACCACAATGTCGGAATAACTACCTATTAATGGATATGTTAGCTTATATTCCCAATTAAGTAATGTACCCAACATAAGTGAGATAATCTTAGTCTTCTCATAGAATATAGCTCTAAGCCAAGCCTTAACAGATTTCCCGGGCAGTCTGTAAATCTGATAAGGACTTAACGGCTTTATCATTATACCCAATTGCCCTAGTTTCTTTATTGCCTGATCATAATTCGGGAGCTCATTTTTTATCTCAACGCCTCTTATGTTCAGTTTATACTCAAAAGCCTCTTTAATTCTTGGCCAGTAATGTTTCATTTCATGCAATTTAATTATATGTGGTAGGAAAGAGGAGTTCTCGTCAATGTTGAAATATTCCTGATAATTAGTTTCATTGATTGCCGGATTTAATACAAGATCATCAGCAATGAAAAGATAATGATTTAAATATGGCCTGACAAAATGGGTATGTCCTTGCGCAATAAATCCGTGAAAATAGATTGATTTTTCATAAACTGGAATTACATTGGCTTTGCTCCCATCATAAAAAGGCATAAGATGAAAAATATTACTGAATCGACTCTTGTAAATGTTTTCAATTTTGTCAATATTTTGGTCATACCTGTGATTGTAAATTACTATGAGCGCAATCCTAATCATGCTAGTTGATTTAATTCCAACATTTTGAGTAATAATTTCAAACAATCCAACTTAATGGGAACTTTTTAACAGATACATATTATTCATTCTTTACTCAGCAAGCTTGTCTTAAGAAAGTTAATAGACCTTGAGCTAAGTTCATTCAATTTCATGTTCACTTTACTATAGTCGATTTCTTTTGCCAGCAATACTGCTACAGAAATTTCTGATTCATTTTCAACTATTCTTTCTGAAAGATCAAGCCTGCTTAGAAGGTCCCTAATACGAATGAATCTTCCCGGATGTGTGTTCACGGCAATAAATTGCTTCTTGAAAATGATGCAGAATGTTACTCCGTGAAATGAATCTGTTACCACAAACTTTGACTCCGCTATATACCTAAGCCAATTCTGTATGGAAATATAAGGAATTGGTAAGATGTCTTTAAAAGGTTTCCTGCCATCCAAACTGAAAGCTGGTAATCCAATTTCTTTTTGCAAACATGAGGTAATATGCCATATTTTTTTGTTGTAGTTAACATTTATGCAAGATATCTGATCTTTTAAAATTAAATTAGACACTAATGCAGAATAGTCTTTTAATAATAACGTCGGATCCAGAACTGGAGTGCCGCGTTTCCCAAACAAGTTTGATAAAATTTTCAAGGACTCTTCTTCTCTTACAGAGATAGCATGGAAATCATCAAGTAATCTGATAATGTCATTATTAAAGGCTTCATTATAGTTCCAATCACTCTTACCGAAACTTGCTGCATATGAGAGTTTTTTCCCCTTAACAAAGTCCAAGAAGTATACGTAAGCATACTTTTTTGTAATGTCTGGATTCCAAACCTGATCACTGCCAACAATATAATAATCTGCATTAAATTTATATTTCTTCAGTCCTCTAAGCGAGTATATTGACCTTGTCTTTTTATTCAAATATTGCTTTCGGAACTTATAAAATAAAATTTCCCTCCTGATTCTGGCAAAATTATAATTCGTCTTGAGAGACCAAAGGCCAGTTGGAATAGGAGGAAGAAACGGGGCTCTGAAATCAATGAGCTCTACATCACAATTAAGATCTTCAAGCACATTTATCAATGCATAAGTTTGTAGAACAGCGCCATAACTTAATGCACTATTAAATGTCAAAAGATTGATTTTGATTTTATCCCGTGGCATTATTTAATACGATAATGAATAATCGAAAGAACCTGTTTCTGGAGATTCATATATTCCGGTAAACGCAAAAGGTTATAAATAAGAATCGTCAGAATGCCACCAGATAGTATTTGAAATACGAGTTTAATCCAATACTCCATATTTAAGAAATTTACACCATAAACCGCAGTACTGATTATTCCGGAAATTAAAAAGAAGGGGGCAATATCTTTCAATTGTTCCTTCATAGGGTAGTTTATAATCTTTGCAGAGAAATGCACATTTACCATGTAATATAATACTGCTACAACGATGAACCCAATCAACATAGGTGTAATACCATAGAATATTCCTACGATAATTACCGGAATTGCCAGGAACTTATTGGTTAGCTGCAACTTTAAATATAATTTTGATCGGCCTTTAACATTTATTCCATTTAGGTTAAAAATGGTAAGTGGCAAGAAAACACCTGCAAAACACAATAATTGGATATTACTAACTGAAGGAAGCCATTTTTCACCAATGAGAACCACAATTAAAGGTTCGGCGACCGCAGCCATTCCGAAGATCAAGGTACAACAAACCAGCATCGTATTCTTAACTAGTTTTCGATACATACTCTTTAACTTAACATCATCATCCTGAAGATTTGCCAGAATTGGATAGCTCACCCTCTTTACGGTGTTCACAATGTTGTTTGTCACAAGAGAGACAGTAGTCTCGGCCCTTGTGAAAAATCCAAGACTTGCTGGTGAGAAAAATCTGCCTATAACAACGTAATAAACATTTCTATATAATGTTTCAACAAGATCCGTTATTAGAAGATTAGAACCAAAAGCAAATAATTCCCTGAAACTTTTCCATGAAAATACTAATATTGGCCGCCAATGATTAAAAATCCATAAAAAGCAAACACCTAAAAAACTTGATGCAATAGATTGTATGATGAGGCTCCATACTCCGAAACCCAAAAATGCACAGGAAATACCAATCGCCCCACTTATAACCATCGTAAGAATAGTAATTTTTGTTTGAAGCTTAAAATTAATTTCCTTGGTTAGAATTGTGCGTTGAATAATACTAAAAGCTCCAATAATAATCACAAGACCAAGCACCCTGATAATGGCTATTAGTTGAGGCTGATTGAAAAATCTGCTAACTAGCGGTGCTGTAAAAAATAAGATGATGTAAAAGAACCCAGACACAACTAAGTTATAATAGAACACAGTGTTATAGTCCATATTCGTACAATCCTTTTTTCGGATAAGTGCAATCCCAAAACCGCTGTCAACAAAAGTGGTCCCAAGAGCAATGAGAACGGCACACATACCAATTAAACCAAAATCCGATGGAGATAACAGCCTTGCCAGGATTATCCCAATAATGAAATGGATGCCTTGCTTTGATAGATTTTCAGTTAGGCTCCAAAACATGCCTTTCTTGGCAGCTAAATTAAGGTTCGTCATAATATAGTCAATCCAAAGCTCCCCTATAAGTTTAGTATGAAATTTGCCATTTCGAAAAGATGCTCCTCTTGCAAATCATCTACACTATTTCCTAAAATAAAATTTTTGGTACCAATCACAAAATCTTATGATACCAGCTTGTAAGTCTTTTGTCGGTGAGAAGCCACAATAACCATTAATAAATTCAATATCTGCAAATGTCTTCTCAACATCGCCGGGTTGCATGGGCAGATATTCTATTCTCGCTTTGTGTCCAAGTACTTGCTCCAGTACTGAAATGAGATATTCAACTGTTACAGGATTATTGTTGCCAATGTTCATCACAAATGGAGGTTGTATAATATCAAGCCGGCCGAAGATCGCCAATAAACCTTTAACAACATCATCAACATATGTGAAATCGCGCGTTAGCTTACCATCAGCAAAGACCTGGATGGGTTGGTTATTCATTATGGCTTCCGTAAACTTATAAATGGCCATATCGGGTCGGCCCCAAGGACCATAAACAGTAAAAAAACGCAAACCCGTTATTGGTAAATCATAGAGATGACTGTAGGTGAAAGCCATTAACTCGTTGCTCTTCTTGGTGGCAGCATAAAGGCTGATGGGGTGGTCGACATTGTCATCCTCTCTAAAGGGAACCTTCTCGTTGTTGCCGTAAACGCTCGAGCTGCTGGCATAAAGCAGATGCTTTACAGGATAATGCCTGCAGGCTTCAAGAATATTGAAGAAACCTACTATGTTGCTCTGAATGTAAACATCCGGGTGATCAATACTATACCTCACCCCAGCCTGGGCAGCGAGATGAACAACATAGTCGAACTTCTCTTCAGAAAAAAGCTTCATCATACCTTCCTTATCCTCGAGGTTCTGCCGGATGAAACGGTAGGCAGGATATTTTCTGCTTTGAGTAAGTATTTTCCAGTCAACCTCTTCCCTCATAATGCCTGCCTCATTAAGTCTTGCGTACTTAAGGTTAACATCATAGTAGTCGTTGATGTTGTCAAGCCCTACAACCTCCTCTCCCTTCTCTAGAAGGGCGTTGGCAAGATGGAAGCCGATGAAGCCAGCGGTACCGGTAACTAGGAACTTTGCCATTTTTTTGTTTTGCGGTCTTGCTGTCTGAGGTTCAATTGTCAAAGGGGCTTGACATGTAAGTCAGTTTGGTTTAACTTTATGGGCGTGAAAGTTTAACTCTAAAATCTATGTGTCATGAAATCAAAATTCCTTACTCTCGACTGGAAGGATTTTTCGAGGGGTCTGCTGATCGCATTCCTGACTGCTGTGCTGACGGGTGTCATTAATTTACTTGACACCGGAGCTGTTTTTACATGGGTGACACTAAAAC
>CALBTS010000666.1 GCA_937968035.1 uncultured Methanomethylovorans sp. | reverse complement strand
TTGAAAAAGTGAAAAAACAAAATGCTGAATATGATTGCCTTATCCCTCTGAGCGGAGGAAAGGACAGCACATATGCACTCTATGTTTGCGATAAGATATACAACCTCAAATGCCTGTGCATTACTTTTGACAATGGGTTCTTATCAGACTACGCAAGAAAGAACATAAAAAATGCGATCAATGCTACAAGAGCAGATCATATTTATTTTGCCGTCAATCCGAAAACAATGCTTGAACTATACAAGCAGTTTATAGTACAGTGTGGCCATGTATGTGTTCCCTGCATGCGGGGCATCGGATTAGTGAGTTACTTCCCTCTTGAAGCTTTCAATATACCGATCGTAATATCCGGCAATGGCCGAAAGATCTCCTATTTGAGTGGATTTCCCGAGGTTTTCCAAAGTGGGGACCTTACCGTTTTCCAGAACGTATGCAAAGATATTGAAGTTAAGAACGGGTGTGCTTCTTTATTGGATCATGAACCAAAGGTCGGTTATAAGTCCTATCTAAGCGCTGCGCTTAACCTTATGGGCATCAAGGATAAGTTCGTTCCTAAATATATCACTCCTGGGACTGTGGGAATATATGACTATTTAGATCCTAATTATAAAGAGATCCTTGAAACCATAGCTCGTGAAATGGGATGGGAAAGGGCCGGAGATAGTTTTGAACATACAGATTGCTTCCTGCATGAGATCCCCTTCTATATACATACTATCAAATTCCCGGAGGTCACAACATCTACATTCTATTACAGCAACCGCATAAGATTGGGACAGATGACACGGGAAGAGGCTCTTAAACTGGAACTGGAAGAACAGGAAAAACCTCAGATAGTGCAGGGCCTCGATGATTTCCTGAAGCAGATCGGCATGTCCAGGGAAGAGTTCATCAAAGAAGTGAACGATTGGACAAAGATCAAAAAATACAGAAAAGAGGAGCCATTTTATGGCAAATTTTATCGAAAGTTCCGAAAATAGGACCTTTCTAATACTTTCTTCGAAAAATAGCTATGCTGTATTCCCTTTTTAAAAATATAATGGGAATATATTAACAGCTCGATAAACCATAAACGTATTTATATCAGAATATTATATTAATGCGATGTTTGTCTTTGGCCATTTAGGAATAACATTGGGTCTTTTCATGCTTCTGGAGCATAGATTACCAGCTTTGAAAGGCCGCATTGACTATGCGGCCGTACTATTTGGTTCCATGCTGCCGGACCTTATTGATAAACCAATAGGAAGGGTCATATTCTCAGGAACCATTGATAATGGACGAATATTTGCACATACTCTGCTGTTCTTTATAATCCTCTGCGGCGCTGCGTTCTATATATGGAAGAAAAAGAACGATATGAGATTCATGTTCCTCTCAGCTGCAAGTTTTTGTCATTTGATCGAGGACAATATGTGGGAAGTACCTGCAACACTGTTCTGGCCCCTTATGGGCTGGCAGTTCCCAAGTAATCCGGGGCCCTATGATGGGATACTTGATTATTTCCAGACCCTTATGACCTATGCATATACTCCGGCCCTCGATTATGTGTTCGTTTCTGAGGCCACGGGTTTCATGATCCTTCTACTCCTGAGTGTCAGATACCTGCGACAGAAATATCTATCATATTTCATATCGGGGGCTCTTAAGCCCTGAAACATGCTGTAACCTTTATATATACAAATAGCGATATAATAAGAAAAATATATTTAATTTGCTGATCGTCAGAAGAGGATATTAATGGGAGAAAATATTAGGATACACCGAAGCTCAAAGCTGTATGGCAGAACTTCCGTAGGTGAAGGAACTGTCATTATGGAAAATGTCACATTGGGCTACCCCGAACATCGTGTGTTAATGGAGATAATAAAACAAGGGATCGAGATCGAGGACCACGAATATCCGGGTACCACCATTGGAAGGGACTCTTTCATCCGTGCTGGTACTACCATATTCAGTAACGTGAAAACAGGAAACGGGTTCAAAACAGGTCACAATGCTATGATAAGGGAGAACACTTCAATAGGCAACAGTGTGCTTGTAGGCACCAATGTGATCATAGACGGTAATGTAAAGATCGGTAACAATGTGAGCATTCAGGGTAATGTCTACATCCCCACTCATGTCACAATAGAAGATAACGTATTCGTCGGTCCATGTGCCGTGCTTGCGAATGATAAATATCCTGTGAGAGGCGAATACATAGCCGATGGACCTACACTGCGCAAAGGTGCATCCATTGGTGCTAATGCCACTCTTGTTCCAGGAGTGGAGATAGGCGAAGGATCAATGGTCGCTGCCGGAGCTTTGGTCACAAAAGACGTGCCTCCGTGGAAGCTTGCCATAGGATGTCCGGCAAAAATAACCGAACTGCCGGAGAAGCTTAGACAATTGAATAAATTATAAATATAGGTCTATTGTTTTATTTGTAGTTCTTAAAGAGGTATATGATGATAACCATCGCAAAACCATACCTTGACGAAGCGGAGATCGAGGCCGTCACCGCCGTACTGCGTTCAGGGGTAATAGCTGAAGGGCCGAGGGTGGCCCAGTTCGAGCAGGCCTTTGCAGAATATATCGGAGTGGATCATGCGGTAGCCGTAAACTCCGGAACTGCCGCATTGCATGTAGCATTGATGGCCCATGGCATAGGCAAGGGTGACGAGGTTATAACTTCACCCTTCAGTTTCGTAGCTACTGCCAATTCTATTGTGTACACTGGCGCAAAACCTGTTTTTGCAGACATTGAACCTGATACCTATATTATTTCT
>CALBTS010000665.1 GCA_937968035.1 uncultured Methanomethylovorans sp. | reverse complement strand
ATCGTATTCGGTGACTGGAGTTCAGACGTGTGCTCTTCCGATCTATAATATTGGCATGCTTAATCTGTACAACTGTTATACTGATCGCATTAACTTATCCTAATTACCACGATACGATGACGGAAGCACAAAAGCAATTGCTTTCGAACAGTAATATTCTAAGAACAGAGTATGGAGATATTGAGTATACTGTAAAGGGAGAAGGGACACCTGTCTTATTGCTGCATGGTGCAGGGGGTGGTTATGATGCGGGACTTTGGGTGGGCAAAGTGTTCTTTTTGGATGGTCATAAATTCATCTCAGTTTCCCGATATGGATATCTTCGATCACCAATTCCAGCTAATGCTTCTATTCAAATGCAAGCCGCCTCGTATAAAGCTCTTCTGGATAATTTAAGTATAGATAAAGTGATCGTCGTTGGCGCATCGGCCGGAGGTCCATCAGCCACTCAGTTTGCCAACGACTATCCTGAAAGGTGCTCAGCATTGATACTAGTGTCTGCTGTAAGTATGGGTCCGGCACCAGGCGACAAAGACCCTTTTTATGTTGGTATCATTCACACTATCCAGCGATCTGATTATGCTTATTGGCTCTTTACGAGGTTTTCTCAATCCACAGTTCTGAACCTGATGGGAATTCCCACACAAGTATACGGGTCATTTGATCCGGAACAGAAAGAATTGGCACAGGAAATGCTTGATGTGATGCATCCCATGTCCCAAAGGTACAAAGGTACTATAAACGATGGAAAAATGATCGAATCCTATACAGTACCTGCAAGTGATCTTCGTGCACCAACATTAATTATCCATGCTAAAGATGATGCGCTGGTAAGTTATAAGCATGCAGAAAATGCTCATAATAAAATAAGTCAGTCGAAATTGGTATTATATGATACTGGTGGTCATGGAATGTTGTCGCAAATGGACAGAACAAGGGCGCTTGTTAATGAATTTCTAAATGGGTCCATCTATAACAGCACCACTTAACTATTATGACCTTCCAGGCATATCTCCTCACTGTTTTCCTGTCTCTACCTGTTCTTTCTGAGATAAATGAAAGAATAGGTGCTAAAGACTTCATTGGAACTGAAAGTTATTCTCTAAAGGTACACTTCATTACATGAAACTAAATGCAAAGGCTGACAAGCCATTTACCCTTAAGGCTCATGCCAGGAGAAGGTTTATTTAAATTTCAGTAAACGGAAAAGCCCTTTAGACGGCTTGTAGATCCTGTCAGGGAACTTTTCTACAAGTTTCCAGATGCACCCGTTGACGGTCTTCGGATGAA
>CALBTS010000664.1 GCA_937968035.1 uncultured Methanomethylovorans sp. | reverse complement strand
ATTCAGTGAAGGATGATAAGTATATATTCTATATAAGTGGTTATCGTTCTCCATACATGTTGTCCTTTTATTTTAAAATCTATGCCCTCTTTAAAACATTTGTATATCTAATATCGGAACAACGGATCTCTCAATGTAAGTTCCTTGGTATAGAAGAGGTAAGCAGTGATATAAGTTGATCCCAACACTAAAAGGTTCTATGTATTAGCTATAAATTTCTGAAGCACAATCAAAATTTAATTGTGGAGAGTTTTGCAGTGTCAAGACTTGTGGTCTTAGTAAAGTAGATATACATACCTAAAGATATCTTCATAATAGTGTTTCTTTTAATCCATTGCAATATTGCTTGTAAATGATTTCTAATTCGATCTTACATGTATTAAGTGATGCAAATGAACAGTGTAATCGACGATTGCAAGAATGCAGAACTTAACTGTATTTGTAAGATATCGGAGATAATAGCAAGCACTAAGGATTTTCGAGATGTGGTGTGTCAGGTATTAGATATATTACCTGATGGTTTTCAGTTTCCTTCGATCGCTTGTATCAGGATAATGATAAACGGTAAAAAATTCAAAACCTCTCATTTCAAGATCACTCCCTGGAAGCTTTCCTGTTCATGTACCTGTTCAGATTCAGAAGTTGTATCTGTTGAAGTTTTTTATCTGGAGGAACGCCCGGCGGTATATGAAGGTCCCTTTCTTTCAGGAGAGAAAACTATGCTTTTCTCAGTCTGCAACAGTTTGAAAAGCTTGTATGAAAAAGAAGTGATCTTGAGGGATTATCGTGAAAGTGAGGAAAAATGCAAAGTTTTCATGGAGAATGCCCTTGATGGAATGATGGTGCTGGATTTCAAAGGAAAGATCTTACTGTTCAACATGGCTTTGATCAGGATGTTTGAGGTCGATGACTCTGAAATTTCGATGGGTCACAATATAATTGACTATCTATGTGAAGAATACAAACTTAAGGCTATAAAAGACCAGCTGAATGTGATGAGGGGTAAAGGCGGCTATCTCAGCACATATAAGGTACGTTCAAGAAAAGGGCGTGAATTCTGGGTGGAAGGTCTGGGGACGAAGATCATCTATAAAGGTAGCATAGCTAACATAGTTGTTATCCGTGATATCACTGAGAGAATAGTTGCAGAAGAAAAATTGAAAGTTTATCGCCAAAGCATAAATAAACTTGTGCAGGAGCGCACTATAGATATCTCTTCAGCAAATGAAAAATTAAAAGAAGACATGAAAATATGGCAGCACATTAACCATATTCTGGTTTTTGAAAAAAATAAGCTTTCAGAATATCTTGGGAACATTGGAGTGATGGTAGTAGTACTTGGCCAAGATGGGCACGTATCTTTCATAAACAAGAAAGGTTGTGAACTTCTTGGTTACAATGAGCTTGGGATAGTTGGCCAGGATTGGATAGCAGTTTTCGTTCCTGAGAATTTTCGGGATTATGCAAGGAATGTGCTTCTAAAATGTCTTAGCGGCAATTGTGTGGGAAGATCTGAAAATCCTGTTCTTACATATGATGGTAGTAACAGGTTGATATCATGGACAAACGTTCCTCTGGTAGATGAAAAAAAGAATGTGATCGGAGTGATCAGCACTGGAGAGGATGTTACAGATCTTAGACAGTCACAGGAAGAACTTTATCAGTATGTTGATGATCTTAAAAACAGCAACGAATTCAAGGTCCTTTTTATTGATATTTTGCGGCATGATCTGCTAAACCCCGCCACCATTATCAAAGGCTATTCCGAGCTTCTGCTGGAAAGGATAAATACAGATGAGGAAAAAGTCATTGTTGAGAAAATTTACGATCAAAACGAGAATCTCATACAGATCATTAATACTGCTTCGAAGTTAGGCAGACTTGAAAGCACTGATATGATAAGTTTTGAGGAGTTTGATCTGCTTGATTTGCTGAGAAAAGTTTCCAGTGGTTTTTCGCCCCTGCTGGAAGAAAAAGGCATGACAGTAGAGTATCCTGCAGAGGGCATTTATCCGGCTGATGTGAACCCTCTGATAGAAGAAGCCTTTTCTAATCTGATATCAAATGCCATTAAGTTCAGTCCCGATGGAGGTCGGCTTGTTTTAGGTATAGAGGACGAAGATACTTCATGGAAGGTAATGTTCACTGACTTTGGTATGGGTATCAGTGATGAGAACAAGGATGCCATATTCAGAAGATTTAAACAGGTTTCCACTGAAGGAACTAAAGGAAGCGGGCTGGGCCTTGCTATCGTAAAGAAAATAATAGAACTTCATCATGGTGAAGTTGGTGTATATGATAATCCTTCGGGGTCAGGTGCTGTTTTCTGGATAAAGGTGAATAAAACACATTCTTTTTAATATGAGGCTACTTCATCCCCGTCCGGTAGGGTATATTCCCGATCATCATTTGTAGGTTTCATTCAATTGAAAAAGATACTTTGATCGTGTATATAAGACACAAATGTATGGGGTGAGTATCATTGGACGCAAATAGAAAAGACAAAAGTATTAAAAGCATCATCTTAGAACTGAAGTTTCTCTCAAACCCATCTGCCCTGAAGGGCATGGCAAGTTTTGGCATCACTCCCGGCAAAGCCTATGGTGTTGCTATTCCTGAACTTCGGAGAATAGCGAAGAGTATCGGAAAAGACCATGAGATCGCAGCCAGTTTGTGGGCTTATGGATATCGGGAAACCCAGATCCTTGCAAGCATGGTGGATGATGTGCGATATGTCACCGAAGAGCAGATGGAACAATGGGTAAGCGAATTCGACTATTGGGAGATCTGCGACCAATGCTGTATGAATCTCTTTGAGGATATGCCATGTGCCTATGACAAAGCGGCAGAGTGGAGCCACAGTGAAGAAGAGTTCGTAAAAAGAGCAGGTTTTGTATTGATGGCACGCCTTGCCGTGAGCGATAAGAAAGCCTCAGATGAACGTTTTATTGTTTTTTTCCCGATGATCAAGGAAGGTGCATTGGATAAACGCAACTTCGTGAAAAAGGCTGTCAACTGGGCCCTGCGCCAGATAGGCAAGCGTGATCTTTCGCTGAACGCCCGGGCGATAGAACTGGCAGAGGAATTGCAGCAAACAGATAGTATCAGTGCCAGGTGGGTGG
>CALBTS010000663.1 GCA_937968035.1 uncultured Methanomethylovorans sp. | reverse complement strand
ATATATAGCGATTTTTTTAGACAGCTTTAAATATTAGTAAGAAAATCTTTTTTGAGTTGCACAACAAAAAAAGACTCCAATAGTTGTGTTTCGGGTGGCAATAATGGAAATCAAGTCAGAGAAATCAGTTTACTTTGGGATGGCATTGCTTTTAGTGATAATGATGACAGGGATCAGTTCTGCAGATCCTGTTAACGTAGAATTGGTAAGTCATTTTAGTGGAACTTATTCAGACGTGGCGATAAATGGGAATTATATGTATCTGTTGCAGGACCAGGATCTTGTTGTAGTGGATATAGAAGACCCATCCGATCCGGCTGAGGTTGGAAGGATACGTACTCCATCTACAGCATACGATATTGCAGTAACCGGCAATTATGCATATGTGGCTGAAGGTGAGAGCGGCCTTATGATCATAGACATTGGCAATCCTGCTGCACCGGCTATTAAAGGTAGTTACGCTGCATCTGAACAGGCGAGATATGTTTATGTATCGGGCAAATATGCATATATAGCCGATGATGGCCTTGTGGTCCTGGATATTAGCGATCCTGCTGCACCGGCACTTGCAGGCAGGTATGAGATACAGGGCGATACAAATGATGTCACAGTTTCAGGAAAATATGCATACTTACTTGTTTCAGATTATACCGATAAATCTCAGGATGCATTAATTGATCTAATGGTCCTGGATATCAGTGACCCTGCTGCAATAAAATATATGGGCGATCATGGATACAGAAACAATGATGAGTACATGTCAGAAGTTGCTGTTTCCGGCAATTATGCGTATGTAACTGTCGGCAGTCAGCTCATTAACTATGGCGGCCTGACCATTTTTGATATCAGGGATCCTGCATCACCAAAAGTTGTGGCTGGATATGATGTGCCAAATCCGGATGATATTTTTGTCCTTGATGATCATGCCTACGTTACCGGTGGCCACGGCCTTTCTATCATCGACATAAGCGATCCTTTAGCACCAACCATTGCAGGAAGTTATGAGGATGGTTCCTGGGGTCCTGATGTTGCCGCATCAGGCAGCTATATCTACTTAGCCGGAGATGCTGATGACCTTGCTATTCTTCACATAAGCGCAGATCCGGGTACTGGATCCCCTTCTCCGTCACCTTCTATCACCAGCGTTGATATCGAACCTGTTGCAGGCGTAAACGAAGGTGATACCGCCACAATAACGGTATCTGTAATAAACGATGGTGGACCATCCAATGAGGGCTATATTTCGGTTTCTTTCCCCAACAATGAGGAGGTTATAGAAGTATCCGGCACTGGTAATGAATATAACAAACTATTCCCGATAGGCAGTACCATCTATGGTAGAATAGGTTCAATGACCGCAACCGATCCAGTTGCGGGACTTTCTGAATCCAGTTGGGCAACCGGTCAAACAGAAAGCCTGACCATAAAGGTCAAACCGAACTCAGGATCTTCAAAGATAGAGTTTTACGTAAGAGCTTCCCTGAAAGATGCAAGTGGTAACAATGTGCGTATCCCCGCTTCATCGGCGAACACGGACCAACAGGGATGGTATGTTGATGTGTATTCCATTGATGTACATTCGATCACAGATGTAACAGCACCTGCGTCTGTACAGAACCTTCAGCAAAGTGAAGTTGGCCCAACCCGGATCAAATGGATATGGACAAACCCTTCAGATCCGGATTTCAGCCACGTGATGGTGCACATTGACAATGCATTTGTCACAAACACTTCTGAAAACTATTACGAGCTAACCGGACTGACAGAAGGGACCACACATACCATCGGTCTTAAGACCGTTGACACAAAAGATAACATCAATCCCGAGGCAGTTAGCAATGAAGCAACTACATCATCTATAATTCCTGAGATCACCAGTGTTTCAGAAACAGCGATCACTACAGATTCAATTATACTGGGATGGGAGACTTCTACCGATACCGCGAGAGTACAAATATTCAGGAATAATGTACTAATTACAGATGTGAACGGATCAACATCCTATGTTGACAGCAACCTGGAAAGTGACACTACTTATAGCTATACTCTGGTCCCATACAACAATGCAGGACTGGAGGGCAATGCAGTAA
>CALBTS010000662.1 GCA_937968035.1 uncultured Methanomethylovorans sp. | reverse complement strand
GGAAGTATCTGATACTGCATCTTTGTTCCTGGCTGCGAGAAATGGTGCTGACATAATATACTTGCCTGTACACTGTTTTGACGAGTTGTCCCAGGATACGAATCATGAAGCTCTGCAGGAGATCAAAACAAAAGGCATTGAATTGGTGTTGATAGCACCTCATATCGCCCATGACCATGAACTGGAAGCCTTGGGGCCCCTTTTTACAGCTGTGCAGAAAGCTGGATATAAGGTCGCCTGCTCTGATCTCGGATTCGCACAACTTGCTATGGGATACAATATACCTTTTGTAGCCCAGAAGGAGTTCAATGTATTCAATTCGTATACTGCTCTTCTGTTCTTTAGTTCGGGAGCCTGTCGTGTTACTCTTTCCAGTGAACTTAACCTTGAAGAGATAGGAAATATTTGCAGGGCACTGCAAGCCAGCAAGCATTCAGGTCAGTCAGAGGTAGTGATACATGGCCGGGAACTCATGCTCATTACAAAAAACGATCTTCTCGGACCAGTGGCAGCCAGGGATCTTCTTAGTGAGAATAGTGAAGCATATCTGGAAGATCAACAGGGTAATAAGTTCCCGGTCATAAGGACAGGACACAGGACCCTGATCTATGACTCAAAGGTATTGAACATGGCAGAACATGTGGATAAACTTGTTTCCACTGGAGTGCATGTTTTGAGGCTGGACCTGTCTCTGTACAGAGGTAAGGCCATAAGGGATATTACCAGGAACTACAGATTGGCATTGGATAAAAAAAGAGTTAAGCCTATAATGTACAAAGGAGAGATCGTTTCTTCAGGACATTTCTTTAAGGGGGTATGACCATTTTTTCAACTTTTCAGTGAAATGGGCGCTGTTTTTGAGAAGTTCGTTGTACGATCCCTTTTGAAATTATAATGGCGTTGTAATTTTTAATGTTATATTAAATTAAATTGAATTTATGTTATATAGAATGAGTATTATCTAAATGGATACTGATTGTGATTAAATCTCAATCAGGACAAATACGCGGGTTGGAAACGGGGAATTTCCTACGAAGGGAGTGGAAATGTCTGAAAATGGTATCTGTCAGTGATATCCATTTTCACAGCAGAAGGGATATTTAAGGAAGATCTAGTGATCCGGGTGGAAAAAGCAAGACCTCTGTGCTGGAAGGGTAAAAAGAAGGACGGAATGGTTCCGTCCTTCTGTCTTTCTGTTAAGATGTTTAAAATGACCACTATGATCTTTATGGGAGGTACCAAAAATGGGAGCTTTGAAAAGATGTCCGGAATGCCATGCCAAGTTCCAGCCGGCTCAAAAGGACATACAAGTCTGTAAAGTTTGTGGATACTGGACAAAAACAGGTACTGCAAGAATTGAATCAATTATGATATATGAGTGAGGGGAGAAAAATGAATACAGTTCTGAATAAAATGTGCATCAATTGCAAGGCTACACTGAAAAAACAAACACTTGGCCTGAATGTCCTGTATTATTGTCCGCATTGCGGTATCATGACCACAGCAAATACGATATGAAATAAAGAATAGGCGATGTAACGGCATTTAATTCATTTTTTTAGACCATTTAGTTTTCTTCAATCCGAAAGGTGTAATTTCTATCTTTTTTCCGAAAGCTTTAAAGCCAGACTGAAAACGTATGGCAAACATTTATACTGCTCAGAGAACATAAATTATAAGTGTATATGGATACAGTATAAAGCTCGTACGTACTGGCATCTTTTGTTTTCACATTAAGTCGAGAAGGTCTATGTGTTCACAAAGGAGGATAGATCAATGAAACGTTCATTGCTTGAGATCATATTCATGTCAGAGAAACGGAAAAACCTTCTCTTGTTTCTCAGGAACGGACCCAGGAGAATGGAAGAGATACTAGAGGTCCTGGACGTCACTAGGCATGCATTATTGCCACAGATCAAGATATTATCCGAAAGCAGTCTGGTAATAAAGGAGAAAGATGTTTGCAGGCTTTCGGAAATAGGTGAGCTCGTAGTTGGGGACATGCTACCACTCATAGGCACTTTAACGGTCCTTGAAGAGAATTATGATTACTGGACAGAGCATGACCTCAGTTCCATCCCTCTTCCCCTCCTTAAAAGGATCAGAGAACTGGGAAGCTGTGAGATAATAGAACCTGAATTAAGCGATATGTTCGATCTGAACAAAGATATTATTGCACAAGCATTTGGATCTGGATTTGTATTTGGAGCAACGGCTTTCCTGCATCCTTCCTATCCTTCCCTGTTGGTTGACCTTGTGAAGAATGGGATCGATGTTTCCATCATAATGACTGAAAATGCTCTGGAAAAGCATAAAATTGATCATATGCAAGAACTTAAAATGTTCCTCAATAGTGGTAGCGGAAAACTTTACCTATATCCCAATGATATGAAGCTTGCGTCACTTTTCATTGCGGAGACATTTGTTATGATGTGCCTTTTTGACAGGAAAGGCAGATATGACCGAAAAGACCTGATTTTCAGAAATGATGCTGCCATAAACTGGGGTAAGGAATTGTTTGGTTTTTATCTTTTGAGTTCACATCAGATCATGGAGATATGACCACGTATCAAAGTCACAACCTATCCTACAATTCATATGATGTTGAAATGTTATGTTGGATATAGTTTTTCGTATCCAAATATTTTAAATACAAGTATTGTCTATTATGTTCTACTCCCTACGAACGATCATAGGGATTACTCAAAAGAGAACAAACCAGTTCTTAGCCTCCGCAGGATGCCAGTATCAACCACCCAACACAATCCCCAATGTATCTACGCTGGCATCCTTATGTTCTCTATCGATCAGATCTCATTCTTATTTTTTGACAGAATTCTGCTGCTCGCATAAGTCCGAATGCAATAGAAGCATCAGGATCTAAACGTTCTTGTTGCAAATGTGGTAAGATCCTAACCCATCTGCATATTCACATGTCTTTAGCATATTATGCTGTACACAATGATTTGCATTCAGGTCTTGTTAAATATTATATCTCTCTATAACTACTTTTAACCCAGTCAAAAATTACTGGGGCTAGATCCATAGTGGGATCAAAATCCCACAAACTTCCCAAGATGTCAGCACAATTATCCTTCTTTCCATGCTGACATCCTTTCCCTCTTCATCAGGACATTGGTTACAAGATTTGATAGATCATCCTACTTTGTTGTTTTGTTAGGTTAAGTTCACAACTAAGAAGATGGTAGCCTCTTATGGAATTAACAACATTATCTTCACAACTTGCCCAGAGAAGAAAAACAAAAGTGCCAGAAGGAAAAAAGGCTACCTCTTTTGGTAAGAGATGTTCATAGGTTTCTGACCCATATCATGGGTACCACTTGAGCTCACAAAGGTACTGTTTCTCCCAGATGGGATCTAATAGTATTTCTAAAATAATGAATGTCAATAGGCTTTGAAATATATCCGCTGCATCCGGCTTCGATAAAACGTTCTTCATCTCCCCGCATTGAATGTGCCGTGAGGGCTACTACCGGTATATCTTTGGTCTTAAGATCTGATTTAAGTTTTGAAAGTACTTCCATACCATCCATTTTTGGAAGCTGGATGTCCAATAGTATCAAATCAACTCTTCGCTCTGTGACCTTTTCCAAGGCTTCAAACCCATCTATAGCCTGGATAACATAGTAACCAAAAGACTCTAACAGGTCAACGGTCAGTTCCATGTTTACCGGATTGTCCTCTACAACCAGTATTCTTTTCATCGCATTCACATCTTTTTGTTTTTTAAGGCCGCATTGTGTCGAAATGAATTTTCGTGGTCATGCGGAATACACTCATTTCAAATCCCATTTTATATATCTAAATAGTATTTTTATAATATATAAATATACTTGAACCAACGATCCGATGTCAAAAAATTCTAATTCACTTCAGGCTTTTCCTTCTTTCAAGTGCGCTGCAAAAACATTTTTCAATAAGGTCTAAGTTTGCATCCATTTCAATTATTTCAAAATCGAACGTCATGGCAAACTCTTCCACCATGTCATCAAATTTTGGCTCATAGACCAGACCGGTGTTCAGCTTTGCTACTTTTTTGTAACCTGCGTAATCAAAAACATACTTCGCCATTTTGGTGTTATCCGGATCATTGGTTATTCCTGCAGATCTGATCATTTCTTTCCAGTTGGCAGCCCACATAGGGGTCATAAAAAAAGTACCGACTCCTCTGCAACTTTTCAATTTGGAAAGATAGGGGCCTCTTCCACCAAGCACTGCTCCTATACAGTCATCTACTATTTCGCCATTCTCTTCCTTAAGGATATATACCGGACAGGCACATTTGCTCATTTCGGTTTCGACCTTGCCCAGAACATTACCGCACAAACCATAGAATAAGAGGACGGTCTGTGAGTATACGCTCATCTGTTCTATTTTTCCGTAAACTGTTCTTCTGAGATTTTCGGGTATTGCATGTAATGCAAGTTCAAGCATGTGTATTACAACTATAGTACTATCCGGAGAAGCACCTGTTATGAAATGTGGTACTTCTTCGAGAGGTAAGACCTTGTATGCACGTCCACAGTGCTCTAATTTTCTGGCAATGCTCGTACTATTCTCATCCTCGACCAGGACCAGTGTAGCAAAATTACCGTGTTTCTCTATCATACAGACAAGTTCATCCTCGAACATCCTGCAGGCAATGATACTAAGTACGAACATGTGATCACCTATTAAATCCAGAGGATTATATGAGCTTCAGCTTATATAAAGAGA
>CALBTS010000661.1 GCA_937968035.1 uncultured Methanomethylovorans sp. | reverse complement strand
ACCACCGAGATCTACACTCTTTCCCTACACGACGCTCTTCCGATCTTGAAGGTGTAAACGAATTTCAGAATATCAACCTCTTAAGCCAATACGAATCATTTAAGCAGGTCTTAATTCATGATATTACCCCCAAGGCATTTGCTGATATCTATGCACAGACAATTGCATATGGGATGTTCGCGGCCAGGCTAAATGATCCATCATTGGAGAATTTCACACGTCAGGAAGCGGCAGAACTCATACCAAAGTCAAATCCATTTCTACGAAAACTATTCCAATACATTGCTGGCTATGATCTCGATGATAGAATCGTTTGGATCGTTGATGCTTTGGCAGACCTTTTTAAAGCTACTAATGTGGAGGAAATGCTAAAGGATTTCGGTAAAGCGACTCATCAGACTGACCCATTCATTCATTTTTATGAGACCTTCCTTTCTGAGTATGACCCTAAACTGCGTAAAAGCCGTGGAGTATGGTATACCCCAGAACCAGTTGTAAACTTCATCGTAGGGGCAGTTGATGAGATCT
The DNA here is from genome assembly GCA_937968035.1 of uncultured Methanomethylovorans sp. Classification (GTDB taxonomy): domain Archaea; phylum Halobacteriota; class Methanosarcinia; order Methanosarcinales; family Methanosarcinaceae; genus Methanomethylovorans. The sequence continues at coordinate 1,396 of CALBTS010000661.1, read as the reverse complement.
TAAAAACAGAATTTGGTCTATCTCAAGGGCTTGCCGATAATTCAATGATTAAGATTAAAGTACCTGGCCAGGAGAAGAAACCTATTGAGAAAGAGGTCCATAAAGTTCAAATCCTTGATCCGGCAGCTGGCACAGGTACATTCCTTGCTGAAGTTATTAAACAAGTCCATAAAAGGTTTCAGGGACAACAAGGTATTTGGAGTAAATATGTTGAAGATCATTTGATTCCCAGGCTGAATGGCTTCGAAATCCTGATGGCCTCATATGCTATGGCACACCTCAAATTGGAGATGCTTCTCAGGGCAACTGGTTATCAGCCGGTTAAAGATCAAAGGTTAAAACTTTACCTTACAAATAGCCTAGAAGAACATCACCCTGATACCGGAACCTTGTTTGCAGGTTGGCTAAGTAGTGAGGCAAATGAAGCAAACCATGTAAAGAGGGACTCCCCAGTTATGGTGGTTTTGGGCAATCCACCATACAGTGTTAGTAGCACAAATAGAGGGAATTGGATTCTAGACCTAATTGCTGTTTACAAGAAGGAATTGAATGAAAAGAAAATCAACCTAGATGATGATTATATTAAATTCATTAGGTACGGACAATTCTTTATCGATCGTAATAAAAGCGGAATCCTCGCTTTCATATCTAATAACAGTTTCATTGATGGAATTACCCACCGTCAGATGCGAAAAAGTCTATTGACAAGTTTCAATAAGATTTATATTCTTGACTTGCATGGCAGTACAAAAAAGCTTGAGAAAACACCAAACGGGGGCAAGGATGAGAATGTATTTGATATTCAGCAGGGAGTAAGCATCAACATTTTCGTTAAGAAACCAGCCAAAAATGGTACAAACTCAACCGAGCTATACCATTCTGACCTTTGGGGTCTTAGAGACGAGAAGTACTCGGCTTTAGAAACAATCAGCATAAAGTCCATAGCATGGACTAAACTGGATATTAGACCTTCAAATTTTTTCTTTGTTCCATTCGATTTTTCTTCAGAAGAGTCATACAATAATGGATTCAAGATCAACGAACTGCTACCACATTATGTGTCTGGCTTCCAAACTAAGAGGGATAAGGCAACAATCCAGTTTTCAGAACAGGAATTATTATCTGTGAAGAAAGTTTTTGAAAACGAGGGAATTAGTGAAATAAGGACTATTCTAGAGCTACCAGAAGATGGCCGGGACTGGACGATCGCATGGGCGAAAAATGATTTACTGAGAAACAGTCCGAAAATTACAAAGGTTTTGTATCGTCCTTTTGATATGAGATATACCTTGTACACGGGAAAATCCAAAGGATTTATTGCATATCCAAGGGAAGAAATGTCCACTCATTTGAATGATAATGAGAATATTTCAATAATTACAGATCGGAAGAGCGT
>CALBTS010000660.1 GCA_937968035.1 uncultured Methanomethylovorans sp. | reverse complement strand
TGCCGAATCTCTCTTTGCTGGATACGAATACCGTGGGTGCGGTTTTCGACAGGCGGGATTTTGTTCTCTCAAGGGTTTCCTGAGACACGAGATCGCATTTGCTCATGACAATGATGAAAGGTTTGCCGGCGCGTACTATTTCAGCTTCGACCTCGCTGTTCCTGGTCTCATCCGGAAAGCGGGCATCTACCACCTCAAGCAGGACATCGGCCTTTCTGATGACATCCTTTACCATTACCTTGTAGCTTGCCATGGTACATGTAATGCTCCGGAAGCATATAAGGATGTCAGAATAGGCTCTCGATAGAAGTCCGGTCTGAAATTACTTTTCATTCCTTGAGGCAGAAAAAGATTCTATTCTTCTTGCGATCCGATAGGATATGTCCGAAAGGTAAGCAGTCCCCCATGCAGCCACAGCAAGGGCACCAAGCAGATCGAATAACATATCCCGCATTGTATCACTGATACCATGCTGTGTTAAAAATGCCTCCATTTCAAACTTAACTACCATCTCATCTGTAAGGAATTCCAGGATCTCCCATATCACACCTGCTGCGAGGACAAAAAGAAGGATGAAGACGAACATGAATCTGGGGGGTATGTATAGATCATCTGTGTAGATATCAATGGCCCTTATGATAACATATCCTGCAGCTGCAATGACACTTGCAGAAAGTGCATGGGTGAGGTGGTCCCATCTTGCGACCGTTTCATAGAAGGACAAAGTCCCAAGTGCATCCAGGAAAACGGCAAGAGTGATCCACAATGTCAGGCTGGGATCAAGTGAGATATAATATTTACGGGTGAGGACATTTGGCACAAAAGTAATGCCAAATGCTGCAATTGCATTAAGTACCACATGCGTGTCCTTCAGATATATCCCAGCGAACATCATTATCAACAGGCAGGCCTGCATGACCCTTGTTGCAAGCTCTTGTTTCTTTTGTGAGATCCCAAGCAATTTACGGATAGGTTCAGGTGGTCTGGTCGATGTGTATGCAGGAATATCCTGTTCATCCTTTGAGGGAAATCTAATGCCGCTGGGAGCAGATCTTCCTTTGTATCCAAAATACCACCCAAATATCAAACCAGCGACAATACCCGCAACTGTAGCATACATGAACTCATACATGACCTCAGTGTTGATAGTTTCCTGTGATCTGCCATCAAGGATGAAACTTGTTCCAATATTTATGTCCAATAACCATTGCATAAGGTACCATAGACCGGATATTGCAAGGGTGGTAATGAAAACGAAAAGAATTGCAAACTTGTGGTCCATCTTTACAGAAGTGAACCAGTTGATCTCTGCTGCTGCCAGCAATGCAATAGTTGCCACTGAAACATAATGGGGTATACTAGTGGAGAACAGATGGTAGTCTATTGCATTTCCAACTATCGGCAATGCAACCAGCACTAAAAGATACCATGGAGGCATGATCGACAAATCCTTAAAGAACGATCCTGGAAGAATTATTATACAGATAGCGAATGCACTCAGGATCCCCCACGTATATCTCCCATCCATAAAGCTCACGAAGGTCAGAAGGACGAGGCACAATAGGATCATCCAGGATAAGATCGTATTTCTGTATGTATTCAGAAGAAGTTTGCTAAGCTTATCTCTGTCCATATTGGATCACTTCAATAAGAGAATTGTTTTTCAAGCATGTTCTATTAGATCTTCTCAGATAAGTATTCTAACGGCCAAGTCTAAACTTTATGATGTAGTAGATAAAGATATAAGAATATATATGACTGGCAGATTGAGAATCATCGGACTTTTTCGATCAATTGCATTTTTTCCCTTTTGACAGTTTTAAAGATCAAATTGTTGCACACAAATAGCATATATATTATATTAATTAGTTGTTGTTAATAGTAAACTATATATTCTTTTAGTATTGTACTACTGACAGTATATCATGTCTGTAAAACAAATATTTGAGAACATCGGGGCATTTGTAGAAAAATCGCCCAAAACAATACTTGCGACAGCCATTATCTTGATGTTATTGTCATTCATAGGTGCAGGCCTGATAGAACAGAAAAGTGGAACAGATACCTTTGTTAAAAAAAATTCTGAGATCTACCAGAACTATGACCATCTATACAAACAAAATTTTGGTAGCGAGGTTATAGTTGTACTTGTGGAATCTGATGATGTCAGAGAGTCTGAGATATTGGAGGCTATTAACAACTTTGACATGATAATTGAGCAAGACAAGGATGTAGAGAATGTAATGAGCATGGCATCGCTCATCAAAAGTGCATCCTATTCTGCAACGGGCCGTTCAGAGATACCTGAAGACAACACCATTCTGACACTGATCGACCAATTGCCATCTGCTTACGTCGAGCAGTTCATGCCAGAAACCACACATACGCTCATAATGGTCCAGATGCCTGGAAGTATAAATGAAGATAACAAGAAAAGGGTCCTTGCCCAGGTCGAAAGAACGATCGAGATCGTTGACTTTCCAGCAGGTACCACTGCTGTCGCCACCGGTGAGCCGGCATACATAATAGCAATGTCAGAAGAAATGACCTCAAGTCTTGGAAACATGTTGGTCCTTGCCTTCATTCTGATGATAATAGGACTTAAGATCGTTTTCAGACATGTCAGGTGGTCCTTGCTTCCAATACCAGTCATCCTTGTGGGCCTGATCTATACGTTTGGAGCCATGGGTTTGCTGAGCATTCCCATGACCATGGCATCAATGGCAGTATTTCCAATCCTTATCGGTCTGGGAGCAGATTATGCGATCCAGTTCCAGAATAGGATAGAGGAGGAGCTTGCAAAGGGAGAGTCTGCTGAAGAGGCAGTAATTGATACGATAAAGCACACTGGCCCTGCAGTAGCTACTGCGGTCGTTGCAACTTCTTTAGGTTTTATAGCGCTGTTCATTTCTCCTGTTCCCATGATACAGGACTTTGGGAAGATGAGTCTTGTAGGAGTGATCCTATGCTACCTTGTTTCAATGTTCGTGCTGGTAGCTCTACTATATCGGCTCGATAGAAGATCATTGGAAAAAGAAGCAGAAAAGAATTTTAAAAAGGAACTTAACGGACATCAGACAACCGTAAAGCCAACAACAGAGCATAACTCTCCTCTTGGAAAGTTCCTTGCAAAAGTCTCCCTGCTAACAACAAAACACTATATGATAGTGATAGTACTGGCATCTGTTTTTGCAATTGCAGGACTATATGCAGATGAGCATGTAGGAGTACAGACAGACACAAAGGATTTTGTACCCCAGGACATGCAGGCACTTCAGGACCTTAACAAGCTTAACAGGGTCATGGGTGGTAGCGACCAACTAAATGTAATCATCAGGGCAGACGACATAATGGATCCGGACCTGCTACAATGGATGGTCGATTTCAGTGAACTGGAAGAGGAACGCCACAACCAGATAACAGGCTCTAGCAGCATTGGTTCACTGATATACTCTGGCTATGGCTCAATACCTTCTGATAAGGACACGGTAATTTCTATAACAGACAGTATGTCTTCTGTCGTTACTGACCAGTACATTGAAGGTGGGAACCTTGGTGTCCTTAATCTTAAACTTGAGAAAGACCTGCAAACACAACAGGTATCCAATATAATTGAAGCAGTTGAAAATGATCTGCAATGGTATGCTCCTCCACCGGGGGTCACGGTCACTGTCACGGGCAATAAAGTAGCAGAAACTTCCATTATTGGTGCCCTTACATCAGGGAGGACTGCCATGGGTTACCTGGGAATGGCCATTATCTTTGTGGGTATGCTACTGATCTACAAGGACTGGATGAAATCCCTGGCAACAATACTGCCTATCGTGATGGTCACGGGCTGGCTTGGCGGAGTGATGTACCTGTCAGGTATGGAATACAATCCACTTACAGCCACACTTGGTGCTCTTGCAATAGGGATAGGGGCAGAGTTCACTATCCTTATGCTGGAACGTTATTTTGAAGAACGTGACAAGGGACTGGAGCCACTTGATGCCATGGAAACGGCTGCGCTCAGAATAGGACCAGCGATCCTTGCATCAGGTTTTACTGTGATATTCGGTTTTTCAGCTCTTGTGGCATCATCATTCCCAATGCTGCGTGGTTTTGGGATCGTTACGGTAATAGCTGTAGCTTTTTCGTTATTCAGTACGATCGTTGTCCTGCCACCTATTATGGTTAACCTGGATAGGTGGAGATCAGGACGCAAAGCATCAAAAAAGTATATAGAAGATAATAAGGTGAGTATATGATCTCTCTTAGAAATTTAAAGTTTCTTTCGATCGCAATTCTGTTACTCGGTGGCATGCAGTTTGCATCCGCGGGTATAGATGAGAATGTTGTCTCTGAAATTGCAAGCGATTACTACGATGTGTATGGTTCTCCTCATCTGGTAGCAAACCTCGCTTGTGATGAAGTGTTCGAGAGAGGAGAAGAAGGTATCCTTTATGTGAATATACTGAACAATGGACAGGTCACAGGATTCGAGGCCAACGAAGATGATATAGAAGATGATATCGAGGAGTATGGTGAAACACTCACCCGCACATATATGTCAAGCGAACTTCTGTCAGACCGGGCGATAACAACAGCAGATTCTATGACAGCAACACTTTCACTTGCTGACCCCGATGCTCCCATAAAGATAGAACAGGACACTCTACTATTGGGTTCATTGAATACCGGAAAATCCCTCTCTTCACCCGCCGAATTCCCTATAGAGATCTACGACAATGCAAAAGCGGGCACTTACGATCTGCAGCTTTATGTTGCATACAGGTCCCAGAAGGATTCTGCGGTAACACCTCCTTACGGTGATACTTACTACTGGTATGAGGATATGAACCAGACAATGGTCCTTCAAGTAGTCGTTGAAGAAGAACCGTATTTCAGGATAGAGAATGTTGAATCTGATCTGCGGGCTGGCGATGAAAAAACCATCAATGTAACATATACCAATACAGGAGAGCAGATAGCACGTGAATGTATTGCAAGGATAAGTGTTGTAGATCCTTTCACCACCACGGACGATCAGGCATATCTGGGGGACATGCATCCTGGTGAGTCAAGGACCGCAGTATTCGACCTAAATGTGGCAGAAGATGCAACAGTAAAGGATTATTCTATAAGCAGTGAGATAAAATATAAGGATGAACAAGATAAAAGCCAGTATTCGGATAATCTCAAAATACCTGTGTATGTTGGTCCTGCAGAATCCCTTAATGCCTCTGTTGCGGTTGGACTTGTGCTTCTGGTAGGTATCATCGGTACTCCGGTATTTATGATCTCCAGGAAGAAGAAGCAGAATAATTACAAGAGATATCTGGAGAACAAAGGAACAAAGGAAAATGACAAATAAGTGTATCCTATGTGAAGTAGCATTATGAATACCTTGGTCGAATCACTTCAACAACTGGGTCTGACAACCTACGAGGCTAAAGTGCTCATAGCACTTACACGCTATGGTAGTGGAACTGTGGCAGACATCCATGCATTGTCGGGTATCCCGCGCTCCGCTGTGTATGGCGTGCTCACCAAGCTTAAGGAAAAGGGTGTCATAGATACCCAGAACACTAAACCCATGCGTTACAAGGCAATAGCTCCGGACCAGATCATTGACAGGTTGAAGGTGAATTATGAAAAGGCTGTCGAAACATCTCTGGAACAACTTGAAAAGATCTGTAATGCACCTGATATCCCTACAGATGACGATGCAGTATGGAATATCAGCGGTGTGAAGAATGTTACTGATAAGATAGTCCAGATGTTAGACTCTGCCAGGGAAGAGATAGTACTGGCATCTACCTATCCCTCATTAGACAAGGCTATGGATGTTTATCCGATCATGGAAATTATCACGCAGAAACTACAGGAGAAGATAGATGAAGGTTTGAAGGTACGGATCACCATTAACGAAAATCAAGTTGTAAATAAAAAAGTCCAGGGTGCTGAAGTAAGATTCTATTCAGGAGAGGTGAGTGATAATCTGCTGAAGGGTGGAATTCTGGTGATAGATAACAAGGAACTTCTGATCATCACTATAAAGAACGAGAACATTCCCATGAACCTTACTGCAACATGGTACAACGGCAAGGAACAGGTTTCTATTTTCAGGCATTTTATTGAGATGGAGTGGCAAGCATGCAAACCTATAGCCTATAGGATCGATCAATAGTGTTTAATTTTGAAGATGCCTGTTCTTTTGTCCATAGGGGCATACGTAAAGGCACATGCCACACACCTTTATTTTCTCTCCTTCTCCAAGAGAGTTGATATATCTTTCACATTTACGTGCATCATATCTTATCTCACGTGGCTCTTCTTCCTTAAATCCATGTCCAGTAAAGGCTTGAACAGGACAGATATCAACACAGGCATTGCAATTTCCACACTTTGAGTCCATTATAGTATGTGAGGTTTCCAACGGGGCATCTGTCAGAATGGATACCCACCTTACCCTGGGACCATGATCGGGAGTAATGAGCAGGCAGCTTTTTCCTATCCATCCAAACCCCGCCAGACGCGCCCCCAGCTTGTGGGAAAAGGATGCGCATAACCTTTCATCATCTATCCTCTTCGAAGCAGGTAATGGTAGTACTCTGTATCCTTTATCCTGAAGATAACTTGCAACAATAGAAGCTGCAATGTCAAGCCTGTGGTTTGTGATCTCGTAGCAATGATGATAGTTCAAAGCTACTGAGTGCTGTGACCTGTCAGGCAGCCTGTCAACTATGTCTTTAAAAAGAGGGATGCCCAGAGATATAGAATAAGGATAGGATCCCAGTTCACTCCCGCCCTGCTGCATAATGAATTCCTTTGCCCTGGACAGGTCAGCCACACCACAGTAAAATACCCCGTTGGCCTTTGCCAGACTTTGTATCTCTTTATTGAGGTCCATGAGAATAACATCCATTTGTATCTGATATATTTTTTGGAATCAGTACATTTATGAGCCTTCCCGCCGTCCCTCCTATCAATGAAGGATAGTGAAAAGGAAATAATTTCCACTCTTAAGTATGTCTCCCATATGAAGCCTGAGTTCATGCTGTCGGAGATACAGAATTACATTACAAGTGACATGTCCGTTGAACAGATCTATGATGTTATTAAGCCATTTCTGTACGAGCTGGACATTGATGCCTGCCCGGATGGTGCTGATCTAAGGATGAGGATATCTCCTCCTGCAACGGTAATGCAACTTACAGAAGAAGAAGTAAAGAAAACTGAGCTTTTCTTCAGGTCTGCAGTAGTGTCGGCAAAACTGCAGACAGTTATCGAGCAATACATCAGCAAGAAGACCGCAAAGCCGTGGGATGATCCGGTTGTACTGGACAGGATCAGAAAAGCGGTTGTGGGTCAGAAGAATGCATACTGGAAAGAAGGCAGTTCCCGGAAGATCTCTTATGAAAAAGGCTACAATGTGCTGGGATACCTTGCTTATCAGTTCCCTGTGTATTTTGTGCAGTTCCAGCATATGCTATATGAAATGGCTCAGGCCGGTATCCTCAAAACACGCATGAAGATCCTTGATGTCGGCACCGGTCCGGGTACAGTGCCTCTGGCTATTGCCGATTTCTACAAAAGGCTGGAAGGTCGCAAAGCCGACATCTACTGTGTGGAGCTGTACGATGAGAATATCGAAGCTTTCAACTCCCTTGTTCCACACTATGCTCCGGATTCCGTAACTCTGCACGAACCTATAAGATCAGATGTGTGTAAAATAAAGCCTGAGAGCCTGCCTGAGAATATCGACCTTATGGTGTTCTCGAATGTGCTCAATGAGATCAAAGATATCACCATCGAACAAAAAGCGGATATAGTGCTGAAACTGGCTCAAAGGCTTGCATCTGATGGCAGTATACTTGTAATAGAGCCCGCGGACAGGACAAACTCGGTGGAGCTGCGCAGGCTGAGCGTTGCGCTCAAAGAGGCTGGTCTTGGTATATACGCCCCATGTTCCTTTATATGGGGTTCAGGCTGCAGCCTTGAAGAGTGCTGGAGCTTCGATCAAAAGCAGGACATCAATCCAACACTCCTGATGCGCAAACTTGCAGAGTGTGATGAACCGTACCGCTATGTCAATACAGACCTTAAGTATTCTTTTTTTATAGTGAGAAAGGACGGCCTTACCAGAGAGTGCTACAGAGTTCCTCCAAAGGCACGGTTCGCACGTTTCTCCAAAATAGGTACGCACAAAGACAAGCGCATCAATGTAGTATGTTCCCTGATGTCAGGTGACCTGGGAGATGAGAAGTACAGCCTTTACAAGGTGTGCGACGGCACATCCAGAAAAGCTGTATATGCAGTATTTCCATGGCATAATGTCACTGAGGACAATAGCCTTATTAAACGGGCTAAGTACGGAGAAATATTGGAGCTTTATAATGTGCTTGTGAACTATAATAAGGAAAAAGACGCTTATAACCTTCTTCTTAGCAAAGGAAGTACAGTTAGCCGTGCTGGTCATGAAAAAGATATTTAATTACGTTTATTTCTTATTTTAAACCTCCATAAGCCATATTTACTCAGTGATAACTACGAATTTCTTTGAAGTTTAAGAAGTTCTTTAATATGTGCACGTCCATATTATGCATTGTCAATTCAAAAGGGTGAAATTCATGAACAGATCACAATTCATAATATATGGATCGATCGCTGTGCTTCTTGTCTATATGACAGGAGCGACAGCATTTGCAGGCGATGCGGCAGTTTCCGAGCCTGCGGTGGCGCTCGCAGATAAGGTCATATCTTCCACGGTAGGTGGCGTGATCTACAATGAAGGGATGATCACTGAAATGGAAACGATAAGCATTTATCCCAACTACTATAATACGATGTTGCAGCCCGGAACCAGTGAGAACTTCACCGTTACCGTGACCAACAATGAAGATGCTGCGATCACAGTTGATCCGATGATGGTTATAACGCCATATACTTACAGTTTCATGGATGAGAGCTGGATCACAATAACTCCCGCACAGGAAGTTCTTGAAACAGGAGAAAAGACACAGTTCGAGGTCAAGATAAGTATTCCAGAGGATGTTGAGATAGGGAACTATGCTGCAACGCTGGCCTTTATGGAAAATGTGCCTGAGGGAGATATACTGTACCAGGGATTCCCGGGCACTGTACAGCTGAACGTAGATGTCTGGATACCCCCTCAGGTACAGATCCTTACACCATACATATATGACAGGGTAGAGGCTGGCAAAGTATACAATTATGAGATCGTGCTGAAGAATACCGGCGACTCCGAAATTGCCATAGACCCCAAGCTTGTGGAGAACATGTACTACCCAATGATCGCTGATGTAAGCTCAGTATCGGTGGACGCTGCAGCATCGATGCCATACTATGGCGGATATGGACAGGCCTTTGGAACCGATGCCATCACAATAACAGGTCCTTCAAGCATAAAGCCGGGAGAGACTGCTGTGGTAAAGGTACAGTTAAAGGTGCCATCTGATGCACAGGGAGATTTCTCTGGCAGCATAGACCTGAACATTGATGATCCGGGCATCCGCGAGTATGAAGGAATGGTTTCCCTTAACTTCCACGTGGCGGTACAGCCTGAAAAGCCCTATGAGATCCCCTTCAAGGTAAATGATAATGGAACAGTTACGATCGAGCTTAAGTCATACATATATGATATGTATCCCTCAAGCAGCAGTACAGACCCATCCTTTGAGGTCAAGCTCATAAACCCACAGGGCAAGGAAGTCGAAGCGGTGCAGGAAGCCATGCAGTATGGCGGTATGGTCACAGTGGGGAGCATCTCCTACCCGGTCTTCAAGGCAGCCGGGAACAATCCAGAATATCAGAGCAATTCACAGAATTATGTGGAAACTTACACAGTGCAGGCATCTGCAGGTCAGTGGACCCTGTCAGTAATGCCGCATAATACGGAGAGCTTTGAGTATTCCATAAACATCGAACCTTCCAGATGAACCTGAAGTGAAGTTGCCAGCCTGACGGGAACTAGAGGGGAAGCTGGCACTTCCTATCTATTATATTCGTGCTGATCCGGCCATCGTCGATTGAAAAAGGAAGAGAGACTCTTTTATCTATATTGAATCCTACCAGGAAACTTCCAAGGATGTCTTTTTGATCCCTTGCTATCTTTAGCTGCAGATAATCGTGGGTATAGCGTGAAGGTATTCCCATTACGGCATCAGATATGCCACCAAGAGTATCTAATCGCGGGCATGACTGTTCTGTGACAAACATGCAGATAGGGTCATTTATATTGCTATTTCTTACGGATTCTTTGTCATAGAAAATGATATTTCCCACGATAAACGAATCAGCATGTCCACTGAACTCATTAATCGTATTATGGTCTTGTATATCCTCACCTATAATTTTTCCTTTATGGTACAGTTTTATGGTATTTACCGGCCAATCATATTCTTTGTTTACCATCAGGGACAATACCACATCAGAACACAGTGCTTTTCTTATTCCGGCATTGTGTTTCCTGCCGATCATCTTGCAACCGATCTGTTCATCCAGTATTTCAAGTTCTTTAATCTTATCTAAGTCTGCCGTATCAAGAGATATTACTCTGCAGACACCTTTGACAGATCTCAGTTCTTTTTTTACTGATTGGATTATGCTTGTTTGCTGGCTTATTTTTGTCATTGGTGCTATCATGTATTAAAATTACAACTTATATTATTTAAAATACTATTACACCTTAATTTAAAATACATTATTGTTTGTATTTAAACAAATATAGATCAAATATGCATATATAACAATGTTACAACCCGTTGGGAAGTTTGCCGAAAAATCAGCAATTTATTTTTATTCTATTAATTACATTAAATTAGCTTGTGGACATTCCAGTCCATTTCCAAATCCGGAAGGTCAAGTCAGATGAATAGAAATACTTTGATATATCCCCAGAAGAAGTATGCTCCAAAACCTAAAAGTCTTGGACCCGTATCCAGTCTTGAAGAACATGTGAACCCTGACTGGTGGAAAAAGATATTCAATTCCCTTTATCTGAAGACAGATGCTGATGTAGTAGGTGATTCAGAGATAACCAGGGAAGAGATAGATATGTTCCTCTCCGTTCTGAACCTTTCGCAGGAGAGCAGGATCCTGGACCTATGCTGCGGACAGGGGCGCCACTCCATTGAGGTGGCAAGAAGAGGATTCAAGAACGTAGAAGGACTGGACAGGTCACATTATCTCATTCAAAAAGCAAAGAGCACTGCAAAAAAGGAGGGCTTGAACGTACGGTTCAAGGAAGGGGATGCACGTAAAACACCCTATTTGACCGATAATTTCGATGCTGTGTTCCTGCTGGGTAACAGTTTCGGTTATTTTGAAACGTCCGAAGAGGATCTGAGGGTGCTTAATGAAGTAAAGAGAGTGCTCAAGCCCTGGGGAAAAATCCTGCTGGACGTGACCGACGGTGCATACCTGAAAGAAAATTATCAGCCCAGGTCATGGGAGTGGATAGATAAACATAATTTCGTATGCAGAGAGCGTTCTCTGTCCATTGATGGTCAGAAATTGATCTCCAGAGAGGTCATCGTCAACGATAAACAGGGTGTCGTTGCCGACCAGTTCTATGCCGAAAGGCTGTACACACAGGAATCGCTTCAGGAACTCCTTAAAAAAGCTGGCTTCAGTGATGTTGAGATCGTTAACTCCATTGGGTCCCGCAGTAAGAGGAACCAGGACCTTGGCATGATGGAGAAGCGTATAATAATCACAGCCATACTGCGCAAGGAATGGACAGAGCCAAAAAAGAAGGTCCATGCGACGCAAAAGGATGTAGTGGTAGTATTCGGTGATCCATCCAAGAGAGATTCCCTGAAACCATGCGGTGTTTTCGATGATGACGATCTGTACACCATCGACCAGCTAAAAGGAGCTCTCAAGGAAAGAGAAGATTATTCCTTCAGGTTCCTGGACAACCACGACACCCTGATACAAGACCTGCAACGCCTTAAGGGAAAAGTGGATTTCGTTTTCAACCTTTGCGATGAAGGCTACTCCAACGATCCGCAGAAAGAATTGCATGTACCGGCTTTGCTTGAGATGCTGGGCATACCTTACACAGGTTCAGGGCCACAATGCCTTGCCTTCTGCTACGATAAAGCTCTGGTAAGAGGTATTGCCAAGGATCTCGGTGTGCCTGTGTCCGAAGGTATCGTCATTAAGGCAGAGGATGTTCTGTTCGAGGTCCCTATGCAGTTTCCGGTAATAGTAAAACCCAACTTCGGGGATTCAAGTTTCGGCCTCAATCAGCATAGTGTATGTCACAACCGTGATGATGTCGTGAGAGCGATCTATGATATACGAGAGGGTCTGGGTTATGACAAACCCATCCTTGTAGAAGAGTTCCTCACAGGAAAGGATCTGAGCATAGGCATTATAGGCAATCCTCCAGAGGACTATACAGTCCTGCCTATCATAGAGGAGGATTATTCCGCACTTCCTCCTGAATTGCCTCGAATGTGCGGTTATGAGGCAAAATGGATCCCTGATTCCCCATACTGGAAGATACGTTCCATTGCTGCTGAAATTCCCAGGGAAATGGAAGAGTTCATAGTGGAATGCAGCTTAAAAATGATATCAAGATTGGAATGCAGGGATTATACGCGTCTTGACTGGAGAATGGATGCAGCTGGAAATCCAAAACTGTTGGAGGTAAATCCCAACCCCGGATGGTGCTGGGACGGCCACCTGGCTAAAATGGCAGCATTGTCAGATATGTCCTATTCTGAAATGATCAGCCACATCCTTAAAAGCGCGGACGAGAGGATAACCGGGGCAGAAGTGATCAGATTTTCCGGAAAAGTTCCGGAATTTAAATTTTGAGGTTGACTGGAAGCAGAACATGGAATGAAGTTCCACTTTTACCGTCACTGTTGGCCCATATTTCTCCTCCGTGGGCCTCTATAATATTTTTGCTGATATGCAGACCGATACCCAGTCCGCCGAATGTGCGGGTGGAAGAACTATCCACCTGATAGAATCGTTCGAACACCTCAGCAAGCTTATTCCTGGGTATGCCTATGCCTGTATCGCTTACGATGACATGCACATATCTGTCTTCTTTCCTGATGTTCACTTTTATCTCTCCGCCACAATGCGTGAATTTGATAGAGTTTTCAAGCAAGTTGATAAACACTCTTTCAAGTGCGTTCCTGTCACCGTTTATTTGAGGAAGGTCAACGGGAATGTCCTCTTGAACAGTGATCCCTTTTTGCTTCATTTGTAACGAGAGGTCAGTAATGATATTTCTCAGCATATCTGAAAACTGGAATATTGTCATCTCGTAGTGAACGCCGGAACTCCTCAGACGACTCATATGCAAGATAGAATCCACAAGCCTGTTTAGCTTTTTGGCATTTCTTAATACCGCATCTATAGCTTTCTTCTGATCTTCAGTGATCTCACCCAGAAGTCCCGAATTCAAGGCATCGCTGAAACCTATTATAGATATAAGAGGAGTACGCAGTTCATGATTCACATTGGCTATGAACTCATCCTTCATCCTGTCCAGGGACTTGAGCTCCTCATTAGCTTTTTCCAGTTCAGTGGCATATTCCCTTAGTTTTTTCTCTGTTTCCTTGCTTTCTGTTATATCAAGCATGACCCCTATGATACCTGCCAGGTTTCCTTCCGAGTCATTAAATGTTGATTTACTGAAGAGGTAGTAGCGAAGTTTTCCATCGGCACACTGCACTTTTGATTCATAGAACTGGGTACCAGGTTGTTTTATGAGAGCAAGGTCATGTTCTCTGTATATGTTGGCAAGGTGCTGAGGGATACTTTCCTGCAGTTCATGCATGGTCCTGCCCACTATGACTTCCCTGGGGAGACCGATTATTGAACTTGCAAAAATGCTATTGCAACCTGTATACTTTTCCTCGGTGTCTTTGTAAAATACAGGGTGAGGAATGGTATCCAGCATTGTTTCCAGGAAATGAAGGTGTTCCTTGATAGTTTCTTCTCCTCTCTTGCGTTCAGTGATGTCTGATGCGAACGCAAGCAAGTAATCTTCGGAGTTAAAGCAGAAATGATCAAGATTTATTTCTACAGGAAAAAAGCTGTTGTCCTTCCTTTTGAACATGACCTCAAACCTGAGAGCAACTTGTTTTTTTGCATGTTCCACTGCATTCTCAAAAGAACCGTATGGAGGGGCAGATATCATTTGTGAACTTATGTCATGCACACTCATTTGCAGCAGTTCCTCCCTGGAATAGCCAGTAGCTGTACAGGCTGCATCATTGATATCTATGAACCGGCCTTCCGTATTGACCCAGAAAGTAGGGGTACTGGAACGTTCAACGGAAAAACCTGTGAAAGCCAGTTTCTCTTCGGCTTTTTTGCGCTTCAGGGCACCGGAGATGCTCTCACCAACTATCTGAAGCAGTGCAATGGAATCTTCCTGCCACAATAGTTTTTCCTTGGCGTAATCCAGAAGTATACATTCTGAGAGTTTATTCTCGGAAAAGATGGGATAGAAGATGAGTGATGATGTATTGAAGAATCTAATGAGAGCTTTTTCTTTTTCGGCTTCGGGTGGAAGAAGGTCAATATCAGGGATGAAAACTGTCTGATCTTCCAGCAATTTCCCATAAAGCCATGGTATTGTTTCCATAGGTATTTTGTTAAGGAAACTTTTAAAAGGCTCCATACCCGGAGCGCACCATTCATATTTTTTGTTGGCAAATCTGCAATCTTCCGAACTTTCAAATAAACAGCTTCTGTTGGCTCCGGCAAATTCACCTATCAGTTTCAGTGCCTTGTTTATTCCTTCGTCTATCCTGTTGTCCGGAAGGTTGGCAAAATTCGTAGCTATGTTCGCTATGAGCTTTTCAAGGCGTATCCTGCGGAATAGGTTTTCTTGTTCTGTTGTTATATCTCTTAATATTGCCTGACAGGATAGGTTATCGTTATCCTCTGTGTGGAATAGGGATATTTCCTCTACCCAGTGTATGTTCCCGGAGGCATCAAGTATTCTGTATTGCTGTACTGCATCATTATAGCCTTCTGCTATTCTTTGCAGGATGAACGATCTGACCTTTTGCAAGTCTTCGGGATGCAGTATCTGTTCATATCTTATTTTTCCAGAGGCTATATCTTCTTCCGAATATCCCCATTGTTCAAAATTCCCTGATACACAAATCACTGGCCAGTATTCTACACCGCCCCAAAAAACGACTGCAACCTGAGATCCCTCCGACACTTTGCCTCCCCATGTCACATCAGAAATTTATCCCATACACTGTTGTTATTGTGTAACAATATAGCATCAAGTACTATTTCATAATTATGATTCAGTTTATCAGTCCATGATCTTATGATGGGGAAGAGATCTAAACATCATTGACAAGAAGAATGCTTACTGACGAATTGTTTTAGGCTCTATCCAAATCCTGATAAAATAGATATTGTTCAGCTAAAAGATCGATCAACACCAATTTTCAGAAACACATTTTAGCACACTATTGACTTGAATGATAAATAAAATATTGAGGAGATCCAATGAAACCAAATATTTAAAACATATCTTGTGAACATTTTCACTTTTAAA
>CALBTS010000659.1 GCA_937968035.1 uncultured Methanomethylovorans sp. | reverse complement strand
TAAACACAGCTAAACTATACTACGAATCCCAATTAGAGGGTTTGAATTTAGTTCGTTCGATGATTGAAAAACACAACATATCCTGTGATTTTAAAGAGACTTCTTTAATCATCTATGCAGAAAGTGAAGAACAATTTGATGAACTATTAGAGGAAAAATCAGCTTATGAACAATTAAACATCCCTCATGAGATAATCTACGATTTACCATTTAACCTTAAAGGAAAGGGAGGATTAAAGGTTGATTCACAATTTGAACTGAACCCGGTAAAATTTTTGGATTTTTTAATCACTTACTTGTTAAAAAATAATGTTTCTATCTTTAAAAATACGAAAGCTAAAAAGCTTGTAAGAGAAAATGAATCTATAAAAATAGTGACAGAAAAGGAAAAGGTTATCAGTTGCAAAAAACTGGTCCTCGCCACAGCTTATCCCATCTTTGAGGAGAATGGATTTTATTTTACAAGGCTGGAAGCACTGAGATCTTATTTACTCGCATTTGCGATCAAAGAACCTTTCGATGAACACTATATGGTGATTTCTAATTCCGACTCTCCCTATTCACTGAGATTATCGTACACAGATGGAATCCATTATCTGTTAGTAGGGGGTCAGGGACATAAAGTGGGTCAATCTGATTCGGAAATAGAAAGCTATAAAAGGTTACTGGAGTTCGCAAGAACCAATTTTGGAGTGGATTATCCAGCATTCAGGTGGTCTGCACAAGACTATAAATCTATAGACAATATTCCTTACATCGGAAATCTTACTTCAAATGATGAAAATATATTTGTAGCGACGGGATTTAATAAATGGGGTATGAGTAAGGGCAGTTTCTCCAGTATTCTGATAACAGATTTAATCAGTGGCATTCATTCTAAGTATGAAGAGTTATACAATCCATCAAGAGGAGAAGTAAAAAGTAATTTGGGTAGCTTCATAAAAACGAATATTAACGTGGCAAAAGAACTTATTAAAGGGAAAATTTTTCCGGATGAGATGGACTTAAATGACATCAAATATGATGAAGGCGGGATTATTAAGTACCATGGAAAAAGAATTGCTGCTTATAGAGATCCCAAGGGAAAACTCTTTTTATCGGATAGTACCTGTACTCATCTGGGGTGCGAACTGGAATTTAACAATGCTGAAAGAAGTTTTGATTGCCCATGTCATGGGTCTAGATTTAATTATGATGGAAAAGTGATCGAAGGAGTTGCAAATACTGACTTAAAGAGAATTGATTTATAATTTTGAAATGCAGACAGCAACAACAGATAATCTATTGATCTCTCCTAAACAGGCTATAACCATAGGTTTGTGTTAACTGGATGGAAATAGCTCTCTACTGCCTGATTAATCATCAAATGAGGTATGATTTTGATCTTACATAATTCGATGATGCAGGTGCCCGGTGATTGAGCTTTTTTATTATGAAGAACCAATTAATATGAGATATTCCTGGGTCCTGGAAAGAGTAACAAACACACCGACAAAAATTCACCTCCATTTGAAAAAGGAAAGACAACATTGAAGAGACTATTCATCACTTTCATTATTTCAATATTTTTTTTAACAAACTGTACTCGTTTAAGTGATGGGCCAAAAAACACTTATTATGAGTTTGAAGAATTTTGTGCTGAAGGTGATTTAAGCGCTGCAACTTTATTGGTGACGCAACAAGGGATTGATGAAAATAAAAAATATGACGTTTGCGTTTTAACGCCTAATAATTATTTCAAATTGTTTGAAACAGGCCAATACAGCTTGGATGATCCCAATCCAACAGTGGAAATCCACGGTGGAATTGCTTTATTAAGCTGGAGAACATCTGATACTAAAATCGTTATGATCATGGATAAGATTGATGGAATTTGGAAAATCCGTACCACGTTGGTAGACACAGAAGCGATAATAAATTGAAGACCTATATTTGGAATATATCAATAAAAAAATTCTTGTGATAACGATAAAAATGATTCAATTAATTAAAAGGAAAAACAGCCTTTTCAGCTGCTTTTTCTTTCCCTTAGTATTCTTCGTCCTCATCCAGCCAGTCATCTTCGTCTTCTTCGTCTAAACTGGTCAATTCCCCCCATTCATCCGCTTCATCTTCATCGTCATTATCCCAGGGTTCTTCAGGTATAGAATCAGCAGAGGGTGTGTAGGTTAAACAACCTTTGTCGGGGTCGAGTTCAATCAATGCCGCGGAACAAAACCCTTCATCTAAAAACTCACAATCCTCATAATGACATCGAATCTTTGGCATTTATAATTTCCTCCTGATATATCAAATTTAGTCTAGATTGTTTTCTCTTTGCTCGTTGCGTAATGTTATGAGAGAAAGGAAAAAAACTATTGTCATTGTGGTGGCAGAAACAATACAAAATGGACAAACCGCTTTAATAACAGCAAATTGCAGGTATGTCAAGTAAATTGAGAATAAGAAACCTATTAAAGAAATACCGAATACAAATATGCTGCCAAAATCGACAAGGAATTAGATCGGAAGAGCACAAGTCTGAACTCCAGTCACCGAATACGATCTCGT
>CALBTS010000658.1 GCA_937968035.1 uncultured Methanomethylovorans sp. | reverse complement strand
GATCGTATTCGGTGACTGGAGTTCAGACGTGTGCTCTTCCGATCTTGCTTTATTCTCTATAAGATTGCGAAAACTGCAATCATTGTACCAAAATTGATTGTCTCTGACTTCATATTTTTCATCTATTGCAATAGGACGTTGTTCTTTACTCATGTTTTATCTCCCTGATAATGGATTGGAGAATACTGTTTTTTGAGAGAGAAGCGGTGTAGTTATCTGATATCAAGTTTCTCACCACATTCCATGCAAAATTTTTCGTTCACTTCCACAAAGCGACTACAATTTGGACATTTCTTATTTTCTGTACCTATAATAGAACGCTGTATCACGCTATCCTGAATAGTAGTGTTACTAATGTTATATTGTGTGGAGATTGTATCTACAAAGAGATTGACATCAGTCCTTTTTGATACCTCTTCCAAAATCTTATGATAGAATCCTGTGAGGGCTTCTTCCTTCTGGGCCCAGGCTTTAAGTATCAGCCGTGACTTACGCTTACCTACGACTTCAATATAGGCCGCGTATTCCATACCGACCACACCCTCAGCAAAGAACCTTGCAACTCCTGTGAAAAGTTGTGGTGTTGAAGTGGTTTCTGGAGGTAGCATATAGAGGTTCAAATCCTTAAGAACTCGTGTCGAGATAGCGAAAAGATTTTCCGCTGGGATGTTCAGGTCAAGGTTTTCTTCCTCTGCTACAAGCATCTGGTCAACTTTCTGTCTCCATACATCTTCATTGATCTCTCGTCTCCTGAGCACAGGACATATGATGCTCACCATCTTACTGACAATATCGTCTCTCTTTCTTTTCCGCTGGCTATAGTCATAATATGTGATAAAACCAGAGACTGCACATTCACCACATTCTCCTGTAGGACGGATCTCGAATGTCACTGTTTTACTTTCTCCAGGTTCAAGCATTGAACTGGTCTTTTCTGTATCATACAAAAAGAAAACATCAGGAACGAATAATTCTATTTTTATGTCACCTATAGGTTCTGGGCAAAAGTTCTCAACTTTTACCTTGTACTGAATAGATGCACCCATATATTGAAATGCTGATTTTACACTTAGGGGCATTCTGTCTTTCGCAGCAATCGAAGGTTTAATGCTGATTTCAGGTTTCTTTTCTTGCTTCTCTATAGGTGGAGTTGACTGGGAGACTACTGGAATAGGTTGAAAAATTGTAGGTGCAGATTTTACGACTTTCTCTTGTATCGTTGGAGATTTAGCTGTCTGCGAAACTACTGGAGCAGGTTGAACAATTACAGGTGTAGATTGTACGTATTTATTTATTGAAGATTTCTCGGTCTTTTTCTTCCGCTCGTTAGTTATCGATATTTGTGTAAGAACGAACAAAGGACTTAGTATTACACTGCAAGCAATTATAAAAAAAACTATATCTGACATTACTCTACCTCATTCATTTTTAGATTATATCTATCAGCCATATCTGGGCAGGTATATTCTTTATAGGATCTTATTGTCAGTTGATGGATATAGGATTGAAGTTCTCACCAGTAAAAGCAATAAGGTATAAGGAAAGCACTTTTTCATCTGATGTACAACTCCTTATATACTTATTCTAGCTTCTTTCCGCACTGACTGCAGAAACTCGCCTCGATAGGAACAGCAGAACTGCAAACAAAACATCTTTTGATTGTAGAGCTGTTTTTGGAAATGGTTGCACCCATTAAACCTGTATCCAGTTCATGTCTTCTATAGGAGTCTGCTCTTTCCCTGTCTTCTATATTCATCATGAAGGTAACTTTATCTTCTTTTGCAAGAACCTCACTTTGTTTTACTTTTGCCAGAGCCTCTAGTTGTTGAGCCGAAAGCCTTGAAAGTTCTCTTCCTTCGCTTATAGTTTTGGCAACGTCAGCACCACCGACCTGAGTAACGGTATTTATGTAGTCTATGTCCCGGGTGTGTTCCCTATCCTTCATATCCTGTTCGACCTCAAGCTCGGCACGCATTCCTCTTGCTTTTGAAATATGTAGCTGTTCCTTAAGTGCGATGGCCTCTCGTGCTTCTCTCATATCAGCTTCTTGTTGTAATCTTTCAACTTCTAAACGAGCCTGTTCTTCTTTTAGGCGTTCTTGGCGTGTAAGTTCAGTTCTCACAGCCATAGGGACATGTGTAGCTCTGACCTGGGCTGCACTTTCCCTGCCCATACGATCATACTTACCTTCTTCGCCAAGCGTTTTTAACTCTGCAAGTTCTTCCTCGGTTTGGAACTGGTTTGCAACTTCCATTACCATACCATAGGAGCCTAGATCCCACTGTACAGTGTACCTGAGCATTTCCAGTCCCCACATTGCTAAAGTGGAACGTAGTTTCATCTCCAGTTCGTTCTCCAGTCGCATGCGTAATTCTCTGTTACCATAGATGTTCTCTATGTTCTCGGTTCTTACCTCTGGTTCCAGCACGAGTGTGAGAACTTCACTTTCCAGACGTTTGTAGACATCCTGCACAGTTAAACTTCTCTCATTTTGCTTGTCAGGAATAGTATATGCAAAGATCATCTGGAACAAGCGTTTTGTTTCCATAACCCTGAATCTGAGTAAACCGCTGCATGATAGGCTCTGATTGTCTGCAGTCCAAAGTTTTGAACATTTCCACTGCATATCCTTGGGAGATGTATCAATAAGTGCTACATCCACATCCTTACTGATAGTTCCAGGTCTTAATAGGCCTCCTACGCTCAACTTACCGCTTTCTATAACTTCCTTAATCTCCCCATCTTTAATCAGTATACCTTTTTCATTAGGGGAGAGAATCACAGATTTTCTGAAGAAACCATCCACGTTCTTCTTTGGGACTACTCGAGCTAATTCATCAGATTGTCTTTTCCATTTGAATGTCATTTTTTCCCTCAATTTATTTCTTTATAAATAAATAGTAAAAATTATATATATGGTTTTCTATAGTTAACCAATAGTCAACATTCATAATAGAGTAAATTTTCTAAATTGGAGCTAATATGAACCGATCATATCCTGTGAGTGTAAGGGTTTCCGAGGACATCAACCAGTATCTTAAGAAATTGGTGAACATCGGTGTAGCTATCAACAAATCTGAAGCGTTGAAGTTGTGTGTAAAGTATGCCAAAGAAATAAAAATGGAAGAGGTAAGATAAGATGGGGTTAAATGATTTATTCAAGAAAGTTTCACCTGACGAGCTCAAAACCAAACTTTCCATTTCGGAACAAAGACTGTCTGCTA
>CALBTS010000657.1 GCA_937968035.1 uncultured Methanomethylovorans sp. | reverse complement strand
GCGCCACCGCGACTCTGCGCCAACTGCACATACCGCCGAACGTTAGCGGTAATTTAGGGCACTCCAAATCATTATCAATCTATTTCCACAATAATGAATAATTCTCAAATAATAGCAGTCTGTCTATTAACTATTGCTCTTGGCTGCAAAGACAAACCTCCAAGAATAAATCCTGAACTCATAAAAAATGATTGGATTTCCAATGGGGATAATAAGTACTTTCTAATGATTCAAGACAGTCTTATGATTGAAAGTTTAACTATGGGAGATTTTCCAATCTCACCATATACATTATCAAATGATACATTGATAATCTATTCTCAGGATTTTGATTATGAAAAATCCTCTCCTTCTATAGAAAGGGTATGGAAACTTAAAATTGAAAAAGCTGACTCAGTCGAGCTTTTAGTCAGACCTGCTTATCCAAATGTTAAAGACACTCTATTTTTTAAGAAAATGGATCAGTTAAAAAAGAATGACTTGAAAATTGAAAAACTTGAATTTTCATATCATAGCGGCTATGGAACGCTTTCACAGGATTTAAAAATAGATAAAGATTCAATTATATATCACTACGGATATTCAAGCTATTCTAAACAAAAAGGCCTTACAAAATGCAAATTAAATGCTACAGAATATGAAAAAATTCAATCCAAAGTATTTTCTATAAATAGAGACAGCTTTAATTTAATGTATCCAGGACCTGTTTCCGCTAGCTATTATCTTTACATCAAAACTCAAAATGATTCAATAAATATAAGTGGTTACCCAGACAATAACTCAGATAAAGATTTAATTTATCTTTTTTATTATCTAATGTCACTTGAGTATTTCATTGATTTGGAGAATGCTGGAGAGGACAAAATAGTTTTCAGAAATAAAACAAATACTGAGATTTTTAAAAATAAATAAACTACCGCTAACAGGACGGTATATTTCATTGGCTTGTCACGGTTTTTGCTCGTCCCTATAACACGATGTATAAAAAGAGAGATTTGTAATCCCAAGAAAGTTTGTGGTTGCGGCGCGATAACCTGATAATCGACTAGGGAGATTTGTAATGGCGCCGCGATGGCAAAAACCGCGCCAGCCCTCCTATCGTCGGGCACGCCAACAAAACATACCGCCGACCGTTAGGCAACATGTTGAAACACATGAATATGATCAAAGGTTTTCCTAGCATTATCATACTTGTTGTCATCCTTGCTTATGGTTGCAAATCACATATTGCACCAAAAGAAATGGATGAATTTGCTCTGTTTACCACCACAGAAGTCTTCGATTCTATTACTGAATCATTCAAACTGGAACCAACAGTTAAAAGATTTGTCTATATCCCAAAAAATCAAGACTTAGAAAAGAAGGTTGCCCTCCTTCTCGATTCTGTTTCTAAGGTAAACTTTCACAACCTTAAAATTGAAGCTTTGAGTCTTGAAGAAAATCCAGAGGGGAAAAAGCATCTTAAGGTAAATCTCCAAGAAAATCCAGGTTTCATTATTCCCGACAGTTTGGGCCATTATCGTAGCTGGTACGATTATTTTCAAGGAACTATGGGTGGTGAACAAACAACAATAATTCTAATAGAATCAATTCTGCAAAGAGAGTACACTGGCGATTGGATTGATGAACTAGAGTTTTATTACCAAAATGAGAAAATTAGCGAATGGGATCACGCATTCTTATCTGGAGTAATTAAAAGAAAATAAACACGTTGCCTAACAGGTCGGTATATGTCATTGCCTCCCCGTACCGCGAGAATCTTCTGGCTAAAGAGGACCGCTTAGTGGTCGGCGGTACGGCCCGCCCCGGCTCCCGCCGGGGTCCCCCTCCTGGTGTCACGGTTTTTGCCAACGCGAG
>CALBTS010000656.1 GCA_937968035.1 uncultured Methanomethylovorans sp. | reverse complement strand
TGTGGCGTTGCCGCAGAGTCGCGGTGGCGCGTGTTTTTGCACTCGTGGTGCGGTGCAGGGTTATGATGTTATTTGTTTATTGTCGCGTTGGCAAAAACCGTGACACCAAGAGGGAGTCCCCCGGCGGTGCCGGGGGCGGCCTGTGCCGCTTGGCACTTTATGGTCCTCTATAGTCAGAAAGTTCTCGCGGCACAGAAGGCAATGACATATACCGACCTGTTAGCGCCTGCCATTTTAAAATCCTGGAGCGTCAAGTTTAAAAATTGGTGGTTGTACATCTTCTGTTTTAATATCGGAAATTTGTCCTGCTTTTATCATGCGATATTGTTTATCAAGCCATTTACAAAGGTTCTTACTGAGTGCTTTTCGTTCTTTAAAAGATAGTTCGTAAAAACTATGTGGTGTAAAAGATGGCTCATTATTTTTCCAATTGCTGACCATTTCAAGATATTCATCACAAAATAGATGATTTTTAGTATTATCGTATGAAAATTGAGTCGTATCTGTTTTGAAGTCATTAAGATTATTCATAAGAAATCTAAAAGAATTGTCGCTTCCAATAAGTAACAGTCTTTTAATGATTTCGCGGTTATAACCATCATACATTCCAACAGATCTGTTAAAGCCCTCTTTTTTAAGGATTCCTTCAGCAAGGAGTAAGGCTTCACTATTTTTTGTTTCAAGAAGAGGTTCTATGGCAAGAGGATAAAGGTTGATTCCATTATCTGTTTCTAGAACAGATTTTAATGTTTCTAAGCCTTTTATAAAGTCCAGATGGCTATATTTTATTAGACATAAAGATGCCCAAAACTTATTTGATGCATTGTCAGATCTAAGTAATTCTTTTATTTTTTCAATGTCTGATTCATTGTCAAGGCCAATTTCATAAATCATTTTGGCAATTTCACTACTTTCTGGATTCCAATCCATAGAATTAAAATCGTTGATTCTTTTTACTAGAATAGGAATTACACCGTATTTGTGTTCCAAGCTTACAGACATGGCCATGTTGAATTCTGACCACTTAGTTGTGGTTTCAAGAATGCCTCTGGTTAATTCTTCTTGCGTCTTATTCTGGTTTTCATCACACCACTTAATAATCTTTTTTATTTCGTCCTGCTTTGTTTCAGCATCCAGTGTATCAAAAGTGCTCATGTCAAGGAATTCTATTCCCACTGATTTAAGAATAATATTTGAAACGACCCAGTTTACCTGATGTAATACTCTTTGAGGTTGAAAATCACGAAAGAAACTGTATCCTAAAATGTAATCTGAGCTAGCCAAATAAGGCAAAATATTTTTTAAATCCTTAACACTTAAACTCATATTAAGAAGCTCTTCATATGGATTAAGTACCTCATAAACTTGTGCTTTTTCCTGACTAAAGCCACTCGGGAAATTGCTCTTTGGCTGTTTTAGTTCTATAAATGAGACAATGGGCACAGAATATTGCTCACTCGTATAGCTTATACCTCCAGGCTGTGACCATTGAATACAATTAAGCAACCGTAAACGTTCCGCTAGATAATCAATCTGTTCATCTCTTTTCAATGATTGTTTTAAAGAATCCCAAGTAGTCTTGGAGGGGAGACGAAGTTCAATAAAATCATCATTTCTGTTCTTAAGTTGTTCAGCTAATTCTAAAACAGTTTTCCTATAGCGGAAATCGTAGAATTCAGGAATTGAGAGATGTTTAGCCAGAATGATAGATTTCTTGTAGGCCCTTTCAAATGAGAAGGAATAGAGCAATTCATTATAGTATAAGTTTCCAAAAGAATTCCTGACCAAGTATGTAAAGGTCGAGTCATCACTTGTTCCGTTTATTCTTTTAAGAATTAGGGCAGTAGCTTCATCATTCAAATTGTTATTAAAGCATGCTGCAGCAATTGTGAAATATGGAATCGTCCAATCAAATGTGTGTGGTCTTACTATTCCCCGCCTTTCATTAAAAGGTAAATCTTCCTGATTTAGTATTTCATTAGCAACCTCTTTCAGTGAAACAGGAGAGACTGTAGTATATTTCTTTTCAATGTCGATGGTTTGTGATGAGTAATCAAGAATAGTATAGGAATCACTATCTTCTGTGATAATCCAACCTGTGTAATTTAATGTCCAAATTTCGTGTTTAGGGTTAGGAATCTCGCTTACGACTTTTACCAATGGCACATTTAAGGGTATTTGTACCAACAACAATCTATTGATATTTTCGTACTGAGAGGTGATCCAAGGAGTTACAGTTTCAATTATATTAGGTCTCTTTTGCGGGATACCAAACTTCTCTGCACATGAATAAGCAGCATCTCTTATTTTTTCTCTATAGTGCTTTTGTAAAAGATTGATTTGCAATGACAAGCTGAGAAGATTCCTGTTTGATATTTCCTCTATCGCGTTTACGGTAATTTCTTCATTTGATTGAAGATTAGTAATCAACTGACCTAAGCATTCATCTGATTCCTGGCATTTGGTTTCCCTTATAACTTTAATCCCCGCCAATTGATTTTCATCATTATGATCATTTGTAATAAACCATTTGGCAATTTTTATTGATTCTTTACTCCGAGCTATTTCACCAAAGTCGTAAGCAATATGATCACGAATGTTTTTTGCTTTTGAATTCCAGGTCTCATAGAAAAAAGGCATCCTGCTCCATTCGGACCTACCGTTTGTTTCATCAGCCAGGGATTGGATACAAAGAGCATAAATATATTCGCCAGAACTAATCCTTGTGGAATCATCGCTTGAATTGAGACCTAGTATCGCATCTTTATAAGGTGGGATTATGTCTTTTTCATAATATGCTAGTAGATCATTAGAGGCAATCTCAGTTATTGTTTGATAATTAATCTTTGTGTTTTGAGAAAAACAAACTCCACCTACTACAAATAGCAGGTAAAATGTCAGTATTTGTTTTCTTAAATTCATAAGCAATTAGTAATGAGTTAATAAACAGCTTATTGTCTTATGGTTGGCGCTAACGTTCGGCGGTATGTGGCGTTG
>CALBTS010000655.1 GCA_937968035.1 uncultured Methanomethylovorans sp. | reverse complement strand
TCTTTTCAGTAACAACTTTATGAGGCAGGTTTCCACTATTGGCCTGCAGGCAGGCACTTAGGTAGTCGTTCATGGTGGACGTGTTCTTTTCAATAAGGTTAAGGCCCCTGTCAGCGAGCTTCATTACTCCGCGCCTGCTTAATGCGTCCTGTTGCGATATCCATTCACTGTGGTCGGTTCCAAATATGTCAGTAAAAAGAATCTCGTTCCAATACTCATTATTATCTATATTTCTACCAACTGCAGACACTATAGCAGGCACTCTGCAGAATGGTGTTGCTATCGTGTCATTATTTGAATTAAATTTAACAGTGCAAAGGTTGCCATCCTGTATGCTGTACCCGCTCGGAATCATCATATTTTTCCAGACGCAGCCATTGGTAGTGTTTGGATCATGAACGCGTTTTTCGACAACTGGTTCAGGTGCTTTCAGAAGTGTTGCGGCGTCGGCTTTCGTTAACCCGAAATGTTTCCGAACATCGTTCATTATAAACAACTGCTTATCGGCTTCGTTCATATATTCCAAAGATTCACTGCAGAACTTTTTGAACGCCTCGCCCTTATCCAGTGTTCCTTCAGGTACTTTGGTATCCTGCAGCTTAACTGTCCAGAGGTCAGCCGCTTCCTGCATGACGGTATTAAATGCATTTACTCCATTGTCTCTAAGAAACTCAGCTAGGTCTATCTTACCCATTGTTGGCCTCCGGTAATATGATGATCTTAATTCGCTTGCCCTGGCTGGCAATGTACTCAGCCGTCCTGACAGCTCCATTCTTTCCAGTGTTGTTGTCCTCGGTGTCGTTGCAAATGTAAACTTCTTTGTCTTTTACGAGCCCCATTACGCGCTCTTTCTGTCGGTCGCTGACATTCGCAGTCACCGGACTAATAGAAGGAATCCCGTTCTGCATCGCCATGATGCAGTCTGTAACACCCTCCGCTATCAAGCAGAATGTTTTGCCTTTGATGCTATCTTCACCGAAAAAATATTGATTCTGGATACACTTGGCAATATATGGACGCGTGTCGCTGTGTACCGGGTGCTTTTTGTATTTACCATCTTCATATTCATTATCAGGCGTGTGTTCTGTTTTCCTTCCGATGGTATAGACAACTCTTCCGTTTTTCAGATATGGAAACACATACCTACCCTGATAAAGTTCTTGTAAGCCATCCGGCGTGGTTATGAAAAGACCAGTCTGCTTCAAAACATCCTTATCAAAAAGCTCGTTAAACTCTTTCAAAAGCGTGTTGCCTGTAGGCGCGAATCCGATTAACAGACAATCGATTGTATCTGATGTGATACCCCACCTTTTCATAATGTCGTATCTCATCTGCTCAGTAAGTTGACTGTGGTAATACACGGCTGCAGCATTCATGACAGTGTAAACTTCCCTGCAGCTATTATCATATTCAATTTTCGTTTTTGGTAGTTCAACGCCCGCGATCTCTGCAGCAATTGATAATATCTGTGGAAACTCTGACCGTGTATCTAATTTGTTTTTGCAGGCAATCCAATCATACACATCACCGCCCGTCCCGTCAGCCCAATCATGCCACAGTTGAAGTTTTGAATCCACATTAAAACTTCTCCCGCTCTGGCTCTTCGGACTGGAAGCGCCCTTCCACGTATTGCCACACTTCTTGAGATTGATGTCTTTGCCTATCAGGTGGACAATATCAATCCGGTTTTTTATTTCATCCACTATTGATCTGTCATGTGGCAATGTCATCCCCTCGGTATTTCTACACGGTTGGCGACATAAACGGCCTGCCAACTACAAATTAGGAATAGGGGGGTCATGCCCTGCCCTCCAGTAGTTTTGCTAAGTCATCTTTTAAAATATACTTACATCCGAGTGACTTGCATAATTCGGATACATCTTTTGCAAACTTTACCCAGTTCACGTTCTTGGATTGTGGATGATAATTGAGTTTGCCAATTTTGTACTCATCAACAAAGGTGTATGTTCTATTGATAAGCTCAAAGGCATCTTCAGGTGTCCACACTGGTTCAAGGGATACCCATGTTTTGAATCCTCTGTTTTTCATGTCTATAAGACAATGGATTCTTTCAGATGTAGTTCCTGCGTTTGGTTCGTATCTGCCTGCATCTATGTCACTATGAAAAACAAGAGTAGTTCCAAAGGTGCATAGTTCTGGAGTTGATACGTGCCTAAGCGTATCCAATGCGAAATATCCAGTTTTTGTTAATATTCTGTATCGGATATGCTTTTTTTCAAACAACAGTATTGCATTGTGAGTTGCGGCTTCAAATTGTTCAAGTGGTTGGAATGGGTCACAGGTAAAACAGAGAAACACTTCTCTCCTGTCCCCATTCCGTACCATTTCCCTCACATCATCTTCCAACTTTGCTATAATGTCCCTGCGTGGCTGCGGGTTCCCAAAAAACTCCTCTCTGCTCTTGTGAACAACGCTTGGAGCATAGCAATATACACAGCCATGACCACATCCATTGTACAGATTTACAGCCAGTTCACCGTACTC
Source organism: uncultured Methanomethylovorans sp. (assembly GCA_937968035.1). Classification (GTDB taxonomy): domain Archaea; phylum Halobacteriota; class Methanosarcinia; order Methanosarcinales; family Methanosarcinaceae; genus Methanomethylovorans. The sequence goes on along the minus strand of CALBTS010000655.1, from coordinate 493 downwards.
TCCGGCTTTGCCTTTTGGTTCATATATGACTTTCATGCGACCACCTTCCTCGGCAACCAGCGTTCATAATTCTTAATTATATTTTGCCTGACAAGATTACGATAGAGCCTCGGTGCAAGCTCACGACTTCCTGCAAAGACAGGCATCACACCTCTTGCCAATAAGGATGCTATGGTGGCCTGCTTGCCCTCCAATGTCACTGTACGGGTTCGGCTGGTCTCATCAAAGTTCTTGCTCACAATAGGCTTGTATTCGTACCATGCTCCTATCTCGGACTCTACAATAACCAACATTTGATTGAAGCGAGGATCATTCTTAAACCTGTCAACCTCTCTATAGAATCTCTCCCTCTCTCCGTACATTGTTGAATAGAAGTCAGGCAATGACTTTCTCTCAACGAGGAGAGGCCCGAAACATTCTAGTGCTGGCCGACCAGGTGTCTCTATCCAGTACTGATAATCTCCGACCTGTTGAGGGATGACCTCGTTCTTCT
>CALBTS010000654.1 GCA_937968035.1 uncultured Methanomethylovorans sp. | reverse complement strand
AAAACACGCGCCACCGCGATGCTGCGGCAACATGCACATACCGCCGAACGTTACCAGCAAGCCTGAGTCAATGACAAATTTGGCATAAAAAATACTTGCTTTTCATTTACTTATTACATAAATTGCAATTACGAAAGTCAATAAGGCATTTTTATACTTTATTAATTTACAATTATGCAACCCTTGAAATGATCGGTTTGATTAATTCTTGATCTGGTTTAGTTCATTTGAAACAGACTTGTAATCGTATATGTAATCAAGTGAAAGTAACATAAATAACTTCTTAGGGGCTAATATGGAAAAACAACGGTCAAATTGGTTAATGCTTTTACTACCAGCCTTACTATGGGGTTGTAATGATCCGGAACATTGTATAGACTGTGAACCCGTGAACTTCCGGGTTATAGACTACGAACCTGCTTGGAGTCCTGATGGCAAGTGGATTGCCTTCAATCACAAATCCATAGATGAAAGCGGGATTTATTTAATTAGTCCCGATGGAGAAGAAATAATTAAGTGGCACGATAGTAATCCAGAGGCACCCGCATGGAGCCCAGATGGTAAATGGATTGCATTTTCTGATGGAGCCCAAATTTACAAAAAAAAGATCGACGGAGACAGTCTTACTCAATTAACTTTTAAAGGGAAAAACTTTTTCCCGTCTTGGAGTCCCGACGGAAAATGGATCGTTTTTGACAGTTGGATTCCTGAGGACATGGCATTCTATGGTATCGTTAAAATAGATGTTTACGGAAATGGGGGAATCTTATTAAGGTACGATATTAAGGAAGGAGATATGAGAATGCCTACATGGAAAGATAATTCTACAATAATATATGCCCGCTATTCTTCCTCCTTCTACTCAACCGAAATATTCTCTTTTGATCTCAATAGTGAAAAAGAGAGCAGGCTGACATTTAATGAAGCGGATGATTATTACCCAAAATATTCAAATAACAAAATAGCCTTTACATCAATATTAAGAATTGATAAACCAGATTTCGGCTTATGGACAATGGATGATGACGGATCTAATCTGAGGCGGATAATAGAAACTACAGCTTACAGTTGCAATTGGAGTCCTGATGGAAAATACATTGTATTTACAGACGCAAGTGCAGAAAATGGGAGACTTTGGATAATTAACAGTGATGGTAGTAATAAACGACAATTGACCTTTGAACATCATTTTATAAAACTCTAAATCTCGCAACTATGAAAACTGTTTACTTTAAACGAATTGCGTGCGTAACCTCATAATTGTGGTTTGTCTGTGGAATGATTTATTCACAGAAGCATGACCTGAAAACTGAAGTTCTGGTTTTCATCATGGCAGATTCTCTCGAATTTCCAGCAAAAGAAAAAGGGGAGCTTAGTTTACATCTCGTTGACATAAGGTCTTCTTCGTTAGCAACTACATTGGAAAGGTCAAAAGCCACCAGAATAGCAAAAGCTTTTCCTAATTGGTCAAACAAGGACAGCATAGTAACGCGTCTGGACGGTGAAAAGGTACAAGTCCCTCCTTTTCATCGAATATTTAAGTTGTCTTTTGAGACAGAAACAATGGCTGACTCTGCAATTGCCTTATTAGAA
>CALBTS010000653.1 GCA_937968035.1 uncultured Methanomethylovorans sp. | reverse complement strand
TAACCTCGAATGTCGCCCCGGATGAGCAAATAACAGAGGGACCGGAGACAGATGGGCGAACGGCTTGGATGGCGGCATAGGCATTAACCAGGCCGTAACCATAGGTGTCGTCAAAACCTAATGATCCCAGATCTCGTGAAGTATTCTGCAGTATTGTTCGAACCTGTGTTTCTGTCAAATCAGGCCTAACAGACAGCATTAAAGCTGCAACCCCGGCAACCTGTGGGTAGGCAGCCGATGTTCCTCCAAAGTTATATGTATAGTTGTCTTCATTATACCCTAAAGCCCCCATTCTATCCGTAGTTCTAACATCTCCAGAGCTATTAATATTTCCGCTTGGAGCAACTAAGTCCATTGATGAACCACGTTGGCTATAACTCCAGATCTCCCCTTGGTTATTAATTGCACCAACAGTTATTACTCCATTCACCCGACCAGGATATGCAACATCTGTAGCATTAGGTCAGTCATTTCCAGATGCAAAGATAACCACTGAGCCATTCCCATTTCTTCCAAAAGCCCTAGCGCTGTCTATCGCTGTTGTTATATGATTTGAAGGATCTCCCCCTCCCCAGGAACAGCTAAGCACATCGGCCCGTTTCCATGCCCAATTGATTGCCTGTGCAATTTCAATATTTGTTCCAAAACCATAAATTATCCTACCTAACCAATCTAAAAAGGCTTCATCAGGAACAATATTTACCGGTAAGATATTTACATTGCTGGAAACTCCCCTGATCCCTAATGTATTGTTAGATGCAGCAATAATCCCTGCACAAGCCATGCCGTGAGCTTTAATATCGAGCGCATTGGCATTCTGAGGTTCACCGTGCCCCAAGGGATTTCTTATGGTGTAACCCTCCATAACACGGTTTCCCATATCTTCATGATTCCTGTCAACACCTGCATCAATTACAGCGACTGTAATACAAGAATTGCCATTGGTAATGACCCAAGCAGGTTCAACGTTTATATCTATTCCGGCAGTCCCTCCGTTTTGGCCAGTATTTCTTAAATAGTATTGTTGTGGATACAAAGGATTGTGAACCTTATACTCTGACATAAACTCAGGTTCACACCAGGCTACATCATCCCTTATGTCTAATTCGTTGACCAATCGGAATACTTCTTCCGACTGGGCAACATTACACCTTAAAATAAAATATTGATTTTCTCCACTCTCTTTGATTAGTTTCCCTTTAAAACTTTCTAAAACTTCTTGTAGCTGGATGTCTGCTTGCCTGAACATTACACCGATACGTGGTAAAATTATAACCATGTCGTTTTTACTATTACGATAAGCATAAGAATAGTAGCCATATTCTCCCAAATGTGGTACATCCCTTGCAACTAAAAAACGATTATTTGCTATTTTCTTAAATGACCTGATTTCCCCGAGGGATAATTGTTTCTCAAGATATGAATTTTGTCTTTCCGCAAATTGTTCATCTGTTTGTATAACGAACAGTGTACTATCCACTTTTAAGTCAACAACATTACCCTGATATCGGTAAAAAGATTGGGAAAATAGTGAGGCTGAAAACAAAGCTATCACTATTGTTATGAAGACCTTTCTCATAGTATACAGGTTTAATTTAAACAAGGGTCTATTAGAGCTACGTAGTTCGGCCACGTACAGTGAGCATAATGAGGGCCTACCCATCTCTCATAATAGAGTATCTTAAATGAAACCATATCACCTATATTTAATTCCCCTCCATACAATCCAGGGTTAAAAGTTATATTAGCCCCTACAGAAAGCTCAGCATTGTCAGGGACTTCTACAATTTCCAATAAATTAAAATGAGCGTTTCCAATATTATTCAGGCTTACTACCTTCCCTTTATAGCATAGCGAATCCTGTTTATTTTTTTCGCACGCCGTTACCGCTAAAAGTATAAACAGGAAAACAAGACTGGCTTGGAAGCTGATCTTTTTCATAACCTCAAAGTTTTATCTTTCTTAAATATCATTAGTTAGACTTCACATTGCAGTAAAGACCTACAAAAAGAACTCCATGTAATCGTCATCAAAATAACTGTGAAAATCATTCTCTTCATGATCGTGTTTTTTTCCCTGTTTTAGTTATTCGAACTCCTTAAAAATCAATTAACAGATATCAAAAATAAAACATCCTAAATATTAACCTAGGAGATTACGAAAAAAAATGACATGTCTAAATATTTTTGTACTTTTTTTATATACCTCACATGTATAAAGTCTACTTTCCACGTGGCCTCTTTATATACTAATACGTAACTGACTGATGAAACGCTTCAAGAAAAAGGATTTTTTCACAACAGAGCACGACCAAGGGCAGAAAAAGCCCCGGGCACGGGGCAAAGAGCTCGGAACGCTGGGCGCGATGCATGGGAGTGGGAGAAGTGAACTGAGGGCTTGGACTCGCGGTAAATTATTCTGTTATCTTTTACAGGCAGTTTCACTCAAGTAAACTCCAGCCATATTATACTTTAAGCGTGTAAATACATGCCTGCCAGCCGACTGCCTTTACCCGTGACTAGGGCGGCTCTCACCCGACTGATGCCGGAGCGGTGTAGTAGAAAGAACAGAGACTTACTCACTGTTAATGACCATATGAATATCAATCGTCTTTTCTGGTGCAATACCTGTTATGCCCTGACTATTATTCCTGGTAGCGGCAATAATACCAGCGCTACTATTTCCGTGATTTTGGTTGTTGGTTGGTGATGGATTATTCGGATCACCATCTGCAAAATTGCTTCCATTAAGTCTTACCTGTCTTGTATTTGGCAGATCAGGATGATCGGACGATATTCCCTCATCTATAACTGCTATTATGATACTATTGGCTCCCTTTGTCATTGTCCATGCTTCCGGGGCATCTATATCAGCATCAAAAGTTCCGGAATGCCCGTCCGTGAATACCTGGCTGGTGTTATGCATATAAAATTGATTGTTGAAATAAGTATCATTGGGGATGTCCTGATATAACTCGGCACTTACTAAAAAATTGGGGTGGGAAAATAAAGCCAAACCGCTTTCCTGGATTTCATTGGCTATTTGCAGTGCATTACCTCCTTTGGATACGATTAATAGATTGTAAATTTTACTGGTTTTAACCATATTTAAAC
>CALBTS010000652.1 GCA_937968035.1 uncultured Methanomethylovorans sp. | reverse complement strand
ATAAAACCGTAAGGCATAAGCATTAGTCTTGGAATTGTTTCGGGAATTTCTCCAAACCATATGGAAAAACTGTTCTCCCTTTCAGTAGCTTCATTATATGCGGATGATGATAAGTCAACCCATTTTCGGCCACCATCTTGCTGATAAGGAATATTGATATGTGGGTGATCCATATGATAATCAAGGTTGACATAGAGTAGATTGTTTTCGGTATCTACCTGTAACGACGAGACCGAGGTTGTGTTGTAGATAGTAGCTGCCCTTCTCCCCTTTCCAAATTTAATTCCCTGTTTGTCAAGCCAGTACTCTTTTTCAATTGATAAGGTATCAATTTGCCTGTTCTTTTTGTAAACCTCCGAGACCGGAATATCAAATTTAATTATCAGCGCCTCTCTTATTATAGCAGTACTTTTCTCATAGCTGATTTTTATTCTAATATTCAATTTCGGCTTATCCCTAAGAGCGGAGATATCTATGATTATGTGTTCTCCAGAATGACCATTACCCTTAATTGAAAGAGTGCTATCATTAACCATTTCCAAAACAACGGCCTTAAATCCTATTCTTTCATCTTCATTTTCATGGAATGAATAGAATTTGAATCCTGAAATTATGGTCTCACCGTCCAATGTTGTAATTTCAACATTTCCATCACGATTTGCCAATAGCCTGAAATAACTATTCATGAGCTCAAACTGGCTATCGCCAGGGGGGGCATAATATAAATCACCAGGATTTATTTCAGGGAGATATGATATTGGCCTTTTCGCAGCATTAAAAGTAGATACTATATAGATAAGAAGTGCAATACCAGCCACCAGCAAAATTGTTAAGCCTATAACTATACTTAGTTTCCAAAATGATGCTTTTGATCTTAGAAGTTTACATGACATCTTCGTGAAAGATTAGAATATATTTAACCATGAAAGTGAGCTATTTTAACAGACTTCTAACAGTTATTTCTCATATCTTAAAGCGGTTAGTCTAAGCATGGGTGAGATGCCAGTAATACTAAAAACGAGTTGCACCGTTATCCGTTGTTTCCCTGGGATTAAAAAAATAGAACGCCCAGAAACTCATCACAATAGGTAGAAAGAGTATACTATAACTAACTGATATCATAAGAATTATTAGAAAGAAAAACAACTTGCCTCTGTAGTTGTACATTTTTGCATATAATATAGAGCTCATTATCGTAGTGAAAGTGAAGAACAGAAAACCAATCAGACCAAATTGCGCCAAAAGATTACCAATGCCAGAGATTGAACCTATGCTTGCCCCCAGTTTATAAGTCCAACTTTGTTCATTAACACTACCAAGTCCTAATATCGGATTATCAAGAAAGTCTTTGAAAGCAATTACAAAGGAGGCAAATCGTCCTGGAGCATAAGACGTTCCCAGTGTAACAGAGTTTTCTATAATTAGATCTATTTCAGCCACTTGTCTGTAGACGTCGGCGATTTTTTCCCCCATGAACGGAAGTGAGAATAGGAGACCCAGGATAATTATTAAAATAGGCGAAAGTAAGATCAATGTATTTACTCTCTTGTTCAGCAAGAAAAAGAAAAGTATTAAAAGCAAGATCATGTAGCCTGTGGTTGACTGCGTCGATATTAAGGCAATTAATAGAATCCAGAATCGTTTTCTCCGCCCAGAATCATTATTTATGAAAAATAAGTTGATGTAGATTGCAAGACTAATGAATACCGCAAAAGCGCCAGGTTCCCAGGCATAACCACAGTTCCTTGGAATGGGTACTCCATGTACCATAGAGCTTATACTTGGCTGGATTGAATAAATAATGATGTTTAATCCTTGAGAAGACACATTGGAAAATGTACTTATGTTGGGCAAATGACTGATGATCGAAAACAATGTATCACCGCCAAGTATCACCTGGAAGCCCCATAGTGCTAATCCAATAATAGAAAGCACATAGAGTACTTTTTCATATATGATAAACAGGTTTTTCTTTAAGGCTTTTACTATAGTATAGACCATAAAAAAGATGAATATATAATTCATGAATATTGTAGGGCGGAATTCACCAAATTTAATAGTGATCGCAATGAAATAGGCAAAATAGAAGAAGATCAGAAGATAGAACTGTGAATTGAACACTATCCTCCATCT
>CALBTS010000651.1 GCA_937968035.1 uncultured Methanomethylovorans sp. | reverse complement strand
TCACCTGACGAGCTCAAAACCAAACTTTCCATTTCGGAACAAAGACTGTCTGCTAGGGAGAAAGAACTGACAAAAAAGAAGAACAAAGCCCGTGAGGAAGCAAAGAAAGCGCTTGCTGAAGGCAATGACAGGGAGTTCAGAGTAGCTTCAAGACGTTATTCTCTGGTGGATGGGCAGGTCAATACCATTGGCAGCATGGTTGAAATGGCACAGTCCATGACCGATGTGATAGAAATGCAAACAGGTCTTAAAGAAGTTGTAGAGATCGGCCAGGACCTGGGCAAGTGGCAGAAACAATTGGGATTCGATACTAACAAGCTTGAAAGTGCTATCACGAATATCCGTACTTCTATGGAGAAGGTCAACACGGCCACCAGTATGATGACCTCTTCCATGGATGCTGCTATGAGCGGAAATAGTGAGTTAAGTGAAATGCAAGATTCTCTTAGATCTGAGCTTCTTGCAGAACTAAGTAGTACAAAAATGTCAGATGATAATCTTGCAAAGAAGATAGAAGCTGAGATCTCTGAAAGCAAATGAACTTTTTTGAAAACATGAGGTTCTAAATTGGCTACATCAGGTTCTATGGCTGCAGAAGCTCGCGGGTATGCCAAGGTTGCCAAAGAGCTTGAAGACTCTGGTGAACTTGAACAAGCACGTGCATTATATCTCAAAGCTGCCAAGCTATATAACGAAGCTTCCAAAACAGCAACTGAAACTACTGATAGAAATACTCAAAGGGATCTGGCCGAACATCTGCTCTTAAGAGCACAGTCTATAAGACATACAGAAGTACCGCCTTCAAAAAAAGAAGGTAGAAAAGGTAATGGTGATGAGAGTTCCCTCTCCAAAGAGGACCTTTTTCTCAAGCAGGTCCCGGACGTGGGCTTTGCTGATATAGGCGGCCTTGAGAATGTAAAGGAAGAGATCAGGAAGTCTATCATCTATCCCTTCACCCATAAGGAACTGTACAAATTGTACGGTCAGAAGGCAGGGGAAGGCATATTACTTTACGGTCCCCCGGGCTGTGGAAAGACCATGATGGCTAAAGCCGCGGCAAAGGAATGCGGTGCTGATTTCATCAGTGTCAAGACCAGCAGCATCGTGAGTAAATGGGTGGGAGCCTCCGAGAAGAACATAAAACAGGTATTTGATACTGCCAGAGACAGTGAAAGAGCTATTATCTTTTTTGACGAGATCGATTCCATTGCTGTGCGCCGCAGTGAAAGTGAAGAGTATGCCAAACGTGTGGTGAATGAACTGCTGGCTCAGATGGACGGAGTGGATACTTCCCATGACGATCTGCTTGTGCTTGCTGCGACAAACGAACCCTGGACAATAGATCCGGCTCTCAGAAGGCCTGGGCGCTTCAGCAAGCTCGTGTTCATCCCGGAGCCTGATCTGGAAGCAAGGATAGCCATTTTCGACATACAGCTTAAGAAGCGTCCCATTGCAGACGATGTGAATGTGGGGGAACTTGCACGCATCACAGGATCATATTCCGGTGCGGACATTTCTGCTATCTGCAAAGAAGCTGCAGACATCCCTCTGGGTGAAGCATTGAGGGGAGGCGAAGCGCGGAAAATTAAAATGCAGGATTTTCTGCAGGCGATAAAGCAAAGAAAACCTTCCATTCTCAGCTGGTACATTGAGGCAAAGGACGAGATACTGCATACCGGAGAAACAGATGCTTTTGAAGATATTCTGCAGAGAGGACTGAAACCAGATAAAAAGGAAGTGTAGATATGGCAGCAGTCGAAGAGCCAGCTGAGTTACAGACAAGGAACAGGAAAATTGTTCAGGAACATCTGGAACAGTTATATACTGCTATAGACGGATTGATAAGAAAAAGTTATAGCAGACAAGATATGGAAACAACATCTCTTCTAAGGGCTCTGAGGTCCAATATTAATAATCTGCTCACGGAGATTAGATCTTCCAGCCTTGACACATTTCACAGTACAAAAGGTAACTTGGACGATTTTTATGCTTCAGAGAACAACTTCATTGACAGTTCAGAAAGGTTACATCAAGCTGTAACTTCCTCTGCTGAGGATTTGGATGTTTTCAAATTACAGCAGCTGCTCACAGCATTACAGCGAAATTTCAGAGAAAGAATATCTGCTTCTGATGATTTGATAACGGAATTCAGGATAAGAGCAGATATTAGCGATGTCAGTGAATCGGTCCAGGATACTTCCCCAACACTGAGAGCATTTGGAATCTGTAGGGAAATACCATTAAATGTAGGGGATACCCTTCCTGCTCAGAGTATGGGCATACCCATGGGAAGCAGTTCATCCAACAAGATCATAGAGCTAGATAGCAGGGAACTTGTACCTCATCTGCTTGCCAGCCTCTATAATTATTTTAACTTACTGGAACAGAAGTATTCAAATAACCATCCGGAAATGTCAGCAACTGATGAATTCATTGGAGACCGTAAATGGGATTTTGAAAAAGGCGATAGGTACATACGAGGTACCATTTACGACAGCCTTTTCAGTAGAACTATTATGTTCTATACTGTCTTCAGGCCATTTGATGATTTTAAGCAAATAGCTGAATTTATACAGAAAGATCGG